>JAUYQT010000540.1 GCA_030697085.1 Azonexus sp.
CCAGCGGCCTAACCAGGACCGGCCAAAAAATGGAAGACCGACCACCCAGCCGGCTGTTCATGAATCTGTTCATGGCCGCCTACTTTTGCGCCGGGGTCGGTTATGTCGTTAGCGCCACCTTCATCGTCGCCATCATCGAAAACCTGCCGGGGCTGGCCGGGCGGGGTAATCTGGTCTTTCTGGCAATCGGCATCGGCGCCGTACCCGCCTGCATCAACTGGGACTTCATCGCCCGCCGGGTCGGCGACGTCAATGCCCTGATCGCAGCGGCACTGTTGCAGATTGTCGGCATCCTCCTGCCGGTGGCAATCGGTGGCTTGTTTGCGGCACTCTTTGGCGCCCTGCTCTTTGGTGGCACCTTCGTCGGCATGGTCAGCCTCGTCCTGACCATGGCCGGCCGCTACTACCCGACCCGCCCGGCCAAGATGATGGGCAAAATGACTTTATCGTATGGCGCGGCCCAGATCATGGCCCCGGCGATTACCGGCTGGCTGGCCACCCGGCTTGGCAATTACAATTCAGGCCTTTATCTGGCCGCCGCCGTGATGCTGGTGGGCACCGTTTTACTGGTGATTCTGAAGGGCGTCGAAAAACGCGATGCGGCGACCCTGGCCGTAGCGACGTAGGGCGCACGCCTACGCTCCAGCAAGTAGCGAGCGAGTCGCTGAGCCGTTTTGTTGGGCCGGCGGCATGCGATTGGCTGACTTTCGCGTTTTGTACACACGCACGCCAGACTGATATTTTTTTATCAAAAATGGCCGCCTTGTAATTTGAAACCGACAAACCAACGATAAACTACTGCAGCAAAAGAAATACCTGAAAATTCAGGTGTCACTCTTTGGCGTGACACACTCTGATGCATTGCTGGACATAATCACGGATTCAAAGCCTCGATGGCCTATGGAAATTTGACACTTCGCCTGTCGGTTCTGGCCGCACTCTTGTGGACCGCTGCATTGGGTCTTTCGCTAGTCTGGAACCTGAACCAAGCCAATAATCAGGCGATGTCAATGGCGTACTCCGAAGCCCGCGCCATCCTTAACAAGGACATCACATTCCGACGCTGGGGAACGATGCACGGTGGGGTTTATGTACCCATTACCGAAACCCAGAAGTCCGTCTCTTGGCTATCGCATGTCCCCGGACGCGATGTCACAACGACCGATGGTCGCAAACTTACCCTGTTGAATCCAGCTTCGATGTTGCGGCAGATGATGGATACCTTTGCCGAGGAGTACGGGATTCGAGGCCGGATTACCGGGCTCAAATATTTAAACCCCGATAACGCCCCCGACGACTGGGAGCGTCAGCAACTCAATGCATTTACCCGAGGGGATAAAAAGGAAGTCTGGGAGGTTGCCAGTATCGATGGCCAACCCAACTTGCGCTATTTGCGCGCCATGTACATGGAAAATGGCTGCAACAAATGTCACGCCATTCTCGGCTACAAAACAGGTGATATGCGCGGCGCAACGGGGTTGAATCTGCCCCTTGCACCCTATTTGGCGAAGGTTGCTGAAACTCAGGTTCTGCTGGGCATCAGTCACATAATAATCTGGCTGATCGGTCTGGTCGGTATCGTCCTGGGCGGCAGGCTGTCGGCTCGCTGGAATCAAGAGCGAGAAAAGGTGCAGCAAGAGCTGTTGCAGCATCGAGACCATCTTGAAACACAAGTCAAGGAACGCACATTGGCGTTGTCGGTGGCCAAAGAAGCGGCCGAAACCGCCAACCGCGCGAAGAGTGCGTTCCTGGCCAACATGAGTC
>JAUYQT010000541.1 GCA_030697085.1 Azonexus sp.
AGCTGAGCTACGGGCGCGCCTAAAAAACAAAGCCCAATCCGAAGACTGGTTTTACAACGGTTCTGCTGGTGCGCCCGGAGCGATTCGAACGCCCGACCCCTTGGTTCGTAGCCAAGTACTCTATCCAGCTGAGCTACGGGCGCACTGTCAGAGCGGCGCATTATACGGATGCACGGGTAGAATGCAAGGGTCTTCTGGAAAAGTCTGTGATGAACACCATTTCAATCCGAATGCCGAAGTACCCTGAGTGCTGGAAAAGCTGTGGCTCCTGCGCCAGCGGCAATGTTTTCATCCTCGAGTTGTTAGTCAAGCCGGGCGACATTATCGCGCGTGACGATAATGTATTGACGCTCGAAACCGGCAAGGTGGCGCTGGACATTCCCAGCCCGCACGCCGGCCGGGTGGTAGAAATTCACGTTATAGAGGGCGATACAGTTGATGAGGGAGCGCTACTGGTATCGCTGGAAGTAGACTAAGCAACGACCTCCAGATTGATCCCGATGCACCCCCTCCCCTTACTTTGGGAGCGCCAACTCCATCTCGTTGCGTAACTCCTGGACGCCACGTACGCCACTAGCCAGATCGAGCGCCCGACGCAGCGAATGCTCATCGGGCACCGTACCGCCAATCGTCAGCACCCCGGCGTGACCGCGGACTCTCAATTGCGAACCAGCTAGCCCGACATCCGTTCGCAACAAGGTTTCCACCTTGTCATTCAAGGCCACATCGAATGAATCGCTCACTTCAGCGACAGCAAATTTCGCCTCCGCATTTTCCATGGCAAATGCGGTCAACCCCAGTCCACCCAACAAAAACACAGCCAGCAAGCTCGCCCCGAAAAAATTTCGACTGATCATGGATAGCTCCTTATGATTTCAATACCCATGATGCAAAGCGAACTTCATGCCATATAAATTTAACCAATACAAATCATATGGTTATACAAATATCGCGAATATTTTTAGCCATATTCAGTCGTCAGAGAGCGACACAAATTTCATTTTTCAAGAAAAAACTTGCGCTGACAGTCACTATTCGACGACCGAGTGACCTTCGCTACGGAACATGGCCGGGGTCAGGTTGTATTTTTGTATCAAACGATAAAACTCGGTACGGTTGCGATCGGCCAGCCGCGCTGCATCGGCGACGTTACCATCGGTCAGCTTGAGTAGCTGAACCAGATAGTTGCGCTCAAAACGTTGCTTGGCATCCGCATAACTCAGGGCCTCAAGGGAAGGCACGCGCAAGGCGCGCTGAACGAGTGAGCGCGGGATCAATGGCGTCGAGGTCAGGGCGCAACTTTGCTCAACGACATTGTAAAGTTGCCGCACGTTGCCCGGCCAAGCGGCTGTCGCCAGCGCTTCCAGCGCATCCGGCGAAAAACCGCTGATCGACTTTTTATATTTGCTACCCAGCAATTGAACAAAATGCGCGGCCAACAACGGAATATCCTCCCGACGTTCGTCAAGACGCGGCAGACTCAACGAAACAACATCGAGTCGATAATACAGATCCTCACGAAACTGGCCTTGAGCCATCGCCGCATCAAGATCGCGATGGGTTGCCGAAAGCAGGCGAACGTCGACTGGCTCGGCCTTGGTTGCACCGACCGGCATAACGACGCGCTCTTGCAAAACCCGCAGGAGCTTGACCTGCAAGGCCAGTGGCATGTCGCCAATTTCATCAAGAAAAAGTGTGCCGCCATGTGCTGCCTGAATCAGCCCGACACGACTGTTGGTCGCCCCGGTGAATGCTCCTTTGGCGTGACCAAACAACTCGGATTCGAGCAAGGGCTCGGGAATGGCACCACAGTTGATCGCGACAAACGGCCCATTGGCACGGGAACTGGCGCGGTGAATGGCCCGAGCCAACACCTCTTTGCCGGAACCGCTTTCACCCCGAATCAGCACACTGGCATCAGAAGCGGCAACCATGCGGGCCTCGGCCATCAAATGAGCCATCCGGCTACTGCGAAAAATGACGCCGGCCAGCCATTTTTCCTTCACATTAATGCTCTCCCCCGAAAAACTCGCATCGACCGCCTGACTGGGGGCTGAGAGCTGCAGGGCCTGATCAATTTTCTCAAGCAGTAGCTGACTATCGAAGGGCTTGGTCAGATAGCCAAAAACACCCTTGGAAGTCGCGTCGACCGCATCCGGAATCGTCCCGTGCGCGGTGAGCAGGATCACCGGCAAACTTGGCCGCGTACTGCGCAACTCTTCAAACAAGGCCAGACCATCCCGCCCCGGCAGGCAGATGTCACTGACAACAAGACGCGGCGGATCAACGGTAATTCTCGCCAG
>JAUYQT010000545.1 GCA_030697085.1 Azonexus sp.
CGCCGCCTCGGTAATGGCCTGAAGCGTGCGGGCAATGATTCCCAGGTTTTGCGCCCCATCAATACGGTTTGGTCCTGGGTGAGGGCCTTGAAATGTGCCATGTCTTCCGGAATGTTCCAGATCAGCTGATTGTCGCGGCCGATCACGCGGTTTTTGGCGACGGCGGCAATGATGACGATTTCCGGCATTTTGACTTTCAGTGATGGGTCGCGATGGCATCGCGATAAAGGGTGAGGTATTGCTGAGCGGCGTGTTCCCAGGAAAAATCCAGGCGCATGCCAGTTTGCTGGATTGTTTGCCAGAGCTTGCGTTCATGCCAGCAACGGCTGGCGCGTTCCAGCGCCAGCCAAAGTGCGTGGGGCGTCGCTTCATTGATCACGAAACCGTTGGCCGTTTTGTCGACCAGTGTTGCGGCGGAAACGTCAATGACCGTATCGGCCAGGCCACCGGTGGCGCGGACAATGGGCGGCGTACCGTAGCGCAGGCTGTACATCTGGTTCAGGCCGCAGGGTTCGAAGCGTGACGGCATCAGGAAGCTGTCGGCACCGGCTTCGATACGGTGAGCCAGGGCTTCGTTGAATCCCTGCTTGAAGGCAATTTGCCCGGGATGGCGCGCGGCCAGTTCGTGGAATCCGGCTTCCATTACCTTGTCGCCACTACCCAGAATGGCCAGTTGCGCTGGCAGTTGGGTGATGCCTTCGCCCAGCGTCAGGACGAGATCGAGACCTTTCTGCTCGGTCAGACGGCTGATAATGCCGAATAAAGGACGGTCGACCGCAGGATCAAGGCCCATTTCAATTTGCAGGGCGCATTTGTTTTTACGTTTGCTGGCCAGCCGATTCGCCGCATAAGGCGCTGCCAGTGCCGCGTCGGTAGCCGGGTTCCAGAGGGCGTTGTCAACGCCGTTCAGAATGCCGCGCAACGCGGCGGTGCGATGCCGTAGCAGTGGTGCCAGACCGTAACCGAAGGCTTCATCCTGAATTTCCCGGGCGTAGGTCGGGCTGACCGTCGAGATCAGCGTCGCCAGGTGCAGGCCGGCTTTGAGAAAGGAGAGCTGGCCGTGGAATTCCACGCCATCGTAGCGCCAGACGTGCTCGGGCAAGCCAAGCGCGTGTAAATGGCTGGCGCTGAAATTGCCCTGGAAGGCGATATTGTGCACTGTGACAATGCTTGCCGCATCGCCCGCGTTGCCCAGCCAGGCTGGGGCGAGAGCGGTTTGCCAGTCGTTGAGATGAACCACATCCGGTCGCCAGTTGTGCGGTGAGTTGAGTGAAAAATCGGCCTGACTGAGGAGCGCGGCGACTCGCGACAGCAGGCCGAAGCGAATGCCGTTGTCGGCCCAGTCGTGGCCGAGCGGGTCGAGGTAGGGGTTGCCCGGGCGATTAAACAGCGCTGGGCAGTCGAGCAAAATCAAGGGCAGGCCATCGGCTTCGACGGCGAGCAGCCGGGCGGCGGGCAATGCGGCGGCGAGTGGCGGTAGTTCGGCGAGCAGCGTGGCTTGGGGAAAGGCCTGGTGCATGGCAGGGTAAGCCGGAATCAGTACCCGCACATCGTGCCCGGCGCGGTGGAGTGCGGCGGGCAGTGCGGCGGCAACATCACCCAGACCGCCGGTTTTCACCCAAGGCGCCATTTCGGCGGTGGCGAAGAGGATGGAGAGTGGGCTCATTCGGCGTTCAAGGCGGCGATCAGGCCGCGGGTTGAGGCGTCAAAGCCGGCGTCATCGCTTTCGCCGTTGAGCACGGGGGTTAATCGGCTGGCCAGTTGTTTGCCCAGTTCGACGCCCCATTGGTCAAAGGAGTTCAGGTTCCAGAGCACGCCCAGGCAAAAAACCTTGTGCTCGTAGAGGGCCAGCAGCTGGCCTAGCGTGTAGGCATCCAGGGCTGGCAGGATTAGCGTGGTCGACGGCTGATTGCCGGGGAAAATTTTGTAGGGCAACAATGTTTCCGGGACGCCGGCGCTGCGCACTTCATCGGCGGTTTGCCCGAAGGCGAGGGCAGCGGATTGTGCGAGGCAGTTGGCGAGCAGGGAGGCGTGGTGGCCGGGCAAGGGGAAATCGGCCTGGCGCAAGGCGATGAAGTCGCTGGGAATGAGCCGGCCGCCTTGGTGGAATAACTGATAGAAGGAGTGCTGGCCGTTGGTGCCGGCCTCACCCCAGATCACCGGGCAGGTCGCAGCGCCGACCGGGTTGCCGTCGCGGTCGGTTTGCTTGCCGTTACTTTCCATTTCCAGTTGTTGCAAATAGGCGGGTAGCAGCGAGAGCGACTGGCTGTAGGGCAGCACGGCAGCAGTCGACGCGCCAAGGAAGTCAGTATTCCAGAGGGTGAGCAAGGCGAGCGTTAGCGGCAGGTTTTCGGCCGGTGGGGCATCGATGAAATGCTTGTCCATGGCGCGGGCGCCGGTCAGCAAGCGCTTGAATTGGCGCCAGCCGATGGCCAGTGCGAGGGAGAGGCCGATGGCTGACCAGAGCGAGAAACGACCGCCGACCCAATCCCAGAATTCAAAAACGTTTTCAGCCGGAATGCCGAATTGTTGCGTCAGCTCGAGATTGCTCGAAAGGGCGACGAAATGCTGGGCGATGGCGCTTTCCCGGCCGGCTGAGGCGAGCAGCCAGGCGCGGGCGGTACGGGCATTGGTCAGCGTTTCCAGCGTGGTGAATGTTTTGCTGGCGACGATGAACAGCGTCGTACGCGGGTTGAGGCGGGCGAGCAGTGGGGCAATATCGGCGCCATCAATATTGGCAATGAAGTGCACTTTGATATCGGGTTGCTGCTGGGCCGCCAGCGCTCTGACCGCCATGCGTGGGCCGAGGTCGGAGCCGCCGATGCCGATGTTCACAATGTCGGTAATGCGCTCGCCGGCAAAACCGCGCCAATCGCCGCTGTGAATGCTTTCACAAAATGCCTGCAGGCGTTCGAGCACGGCGCGCACTTCGGGTGGCTCCTGCTTGTCGGCACGCAGGGCCATGTGGCGGACGGCGCGATTTTCCGTGTGGTTGATTGTTTCGCCGGCCAGCATTTTCTCTTGCCAGCCTTTGAGGTCAGCTGTTTCCGCCAGCTTGTGCAGCAAAGCCAGTGTTTCGGCGTTAATCCTTTGCTTGGAAAAATCGAGCAGCAAGCCATCCTGGCGCAGAGAAAAATGGGCGAAGCGCTCACCATCGGCGGCGAATAGTTCACGCAGATGTTGTGGGCGGATCGCTTCGGCGTGGGTGGCGAGTGCTTGCCAGGCGGGGGAGTTTACAATGTTCATCGGATGAGGTTCATAACCAGAGCATAAGGCCCGTTTCAAATTTGTGGATAAGCGACGGATGGCTCGGGAAAATCCGGATGCGGTATTCCAGCTTGCCGCAGAGTTCCGGCGTCAGTTCCAACGTGTATAAGGCTTCGCCGTTATTTGTATTGCCGGAGCAGATGAGCGGATAGTGGCGGCCGCGATAGGGACCGGCTTTGCGCTGGGGGCGGCCGAAAAGCGCTTCAACCGTGACGTCTTGCGGGCTCAGGCCGTTGAGTTGCACAGCAATCTCAATATGCACCGAACCGCCAAATTTCATACGTTTTTCAGCGCTGTCCAGGCGGTGCAGACGGACGTGCGGCCAGGCGGTGCGGACTTTGCTCTTCCATTGAGCCACCTCGCGGGCGATTGAAAAATCGTCGGCAAAATAGCGTCGACCGTGGGCTGCCGCCGGGGCATAGAACTTTTTGACATATTCGCTAACCATGCGAATAACGTTGAAGCGCGGCGCAATCGTCGTGATCGAACGCTTCGACATGGCTACCCAGGCGGGCGAGTAGCCCATCGGGCCGGTGCGGTAATAGGTCGGAATCACCTGATCCTGAAGCAGTTCGTAGAGCGCCCGCGATTCTTCGGCATCGCGTTCGCTATCGCTCAGGTGGCCGGGGCCGGGTTTGATCGCCCAGCCATTGGCGACTTCTGTTGAGTCGTCATAGCCCTCGCCCCACCAGCCATCGAGCACCGAGAGGTTGAGTGCGCCGTTCATCGCCGCTTTCATGCCTGAGGTGCCGGAGGCTTCAAGCGGATAAATTGGGTTGTTGAGCCAGACATCGACGCCGGCGACCAGCGAGCGGGCGAGGTTGAGGTCATAGCCTTCGAGCAGCAGAATGCGCCCCTCAAACTCCGGCAGTTTGGCCATCTGGGTGATTCTGCGGATGGTTTCCTGCCCCGGCAGGTCGGCCGGGTGGGCTTTGCCGGCAAAGAGGAAAAGAACGGGGCAGTTGGCCTGGCTGATGATTTCGCGCAGCCATTTGGGGTCCTGGAAAAGCAGGGCGGCGCGTTTGTAGGTGGCGAAACGGCGGGCGAAGCCGATGGTCAGAATGTTCGGATTATCCGGATCGGCGAATTTCAGCAGGCGGTCGAGGTGGGCCGGCGAGCCCTGGTTGCGCAGGTGTTGCTGGCGGACGGATTCGCGGACGCGAAAGAGCAGTTGCGATTTGAGTTGCTGGCGAATGCTCCAGAAACTGGCATCCGGGATGCATTCGATGCCGTCCCAGTTGGTGGGTTCGGTTTGACGCTCCTGCCAGCCGATCCCGAGATAGCGTTCGAAGGTTTCAAACCATTCCGGGGCGAGGAAGGTTTGCAGATGAACACCATTGGTGACGTAGTCCATCGGGTTCTCGTCTGGCTCGATTTGTGGCCACAGATGGCGGCAGATATCGGCCGAGACTTCGCCATGAATCCGCGAAACGCCGTTGTGGTGGCGCGAGCCGCGCAGGGCCAGCGAGGTCATGTTGAACTCGGACTTGCCCGGCTCGGCGCCCAGCGCCAGCAACTGTTCGCAGGGCAGGCCGAGTTCGTGGCACCAGGCGGAAAAGTAGTGACGGATCATTTCCTCTGAAAAATGATCATGTCCGGCTGGCACGGGGGTATGGGTGGTGAACATGACATTGGCGGCGACTGCTTCAAGCGCCGCGGCATAAGGCAGCCCGCCGCTGACCAGGTGGCGGATGCGCTCAAGAATCAGGAAGGCGGCATGGCCTTCGTTCACGTGCCAGACGGTTGGCTTGAGGCCAATCGCGGCAAGGGCGCGGACACCGCCGACACCAAGCAGAATTTCCTGTTCGATGCGGTTGGTTCGGTCGCCACCGTAGAGGCGATGGGTGATTTCGCGGTCGCGCGCCGAGTTTTGCGTCAGCCAGGTGTCGAGCAGCAGTAGACGAACGTGGCCGACTTTGACCTCCCAGAGCTTGGCCTGGATCGTCCGCCCGGGAAAGTCGACCGGGATCAGGACATCA
>JAUYQT010000562.1 GCA_030697085.1 Azonexus sp.
GGACGGCTTGCTTATCAGGGGCCAGCGCCCCATGCCAAGGCTCCTTGCATCGTGCTGCCATTCATCGCCTTGAAATACCTTACGGGCGATTTGAGCGGCGTATTTCGTTGCCGTCGGGGAACGCCATCGGTACGGTGGCCAGTATCATGCGTTACGTCACCATGCCGGATGACTCGCATGTCATTGTTTGTCAGGGGCTGCAACGTTTTCGCGTGACTGGCTTTTTGCCCGGCGGCGCGAAGTGCTGTGTCTTTCGCGAGAGATTGACCAACGGATGCAGGCCAATATGAACGAGCGGCAGCGCGAGTATATTTTGCGCGAGCAATTGAAGTCGATTCAGAAGGAGTTGGGCGAGGGCGACGCCGGCAACAGGGCCGAAATGGAAGCCTTGCAGAAGGCGATTGATGCGGTGGAAATGCCTGAAGAGGTTGTGGCGCAGGCGAACAAGGAATTGAAACGGCTGGCCCATATTGCTGACAAGAGTCTGCCCTGGCGGCGCTGACCTTGGTCAAAACGCGAGTCGAAAGTCTGGGGATTGATCTGGGCTGTTTCGAGAAAAGCGATATTCATGTTCATATTGCGTATTCTGGCCGGCGCCATTCCCAAGGATGGACCGAGTGCCGGCGTGGCAATCTTCATCGCGCTCGCTGTTTGCCGAGCGTGTCGTGCGCAGCGATACCGCGATGACCGGCGAAATCAGCTTGCGCGGTCCTCGGCGCCATGGCGCCGGTTGCTGGCGGCTGAATACAGATTTCTGCTTAGCGAAAATACGCGGTTCGGGTGATCGGCAGGCGTCAGCCTTATCTCTATAGTCAGACCTGTTCCGACGGAGATGACAGGATCATGAAATACCTTTATCCCGCGCTATTTCTTGCTGCATTCACGATGGGTGCGTGTGACCGGAAAAATGAGCTCGATCTGCCAAAGACGGGTTTGGGTGAGGTTCATAAGGATCGCCCGGCGTGGTTGGATGCGCTGGCGAACCAGACTGTGCAGCAGCGCGCCGAGTTTATGGCGAGGGCGGGCCACGACAAAGCAGTATTGAATGCCAAAATCGGCGCGCTGAAGCGTGCTGCAGCATCAGCGAGCGGTCGCACCAAGGCCGATTTTGAGGTACAAATTGCTCAGCTTGAGCGAGAGCAAAAGATCGCCGACGAGACCTTTGCCGAGATGCATTCGGCAGCGGGTGAGAAATGGCAGGGTTTGAAAGTGGCCATGAATAAATCAATGGTGCGATTGAATCGTGGGCTGGAAAAAACACAGGCAGAGGATTCAAACTGAGCCAGCGTGATTATCGGCAGGCGTTCACCAATTTCGGGCCTTTTTCAAGGTTGACCGTAACATTGTGGCATTGCCTCTTGTCTCACTTCATCCGATCTTCGATGCTGGCAAATAATGAATCGTAGATTTGAATCAAGGCTTCGCGATCGGCGCTGCCTTTGAGCCATTTGCGCGAATGGGCGATTTCAACCGCCTTCATTTCCATTTCTGACAGGCTATCGACGACCACTTCTTGACCATGCAAAATGGCGCTAACGTCAGAACGGGCTCGTTGAGCCGTGGCGACCAGATTCATTGAGGATTCCATGCGTTGCGCGCCGCTGCCGATCTGGGCGGCTAATTCGCTGACTTGATCGGCTGATGTGGCTGATTTAGACAGTTCATGGCCAAATTCCAGGGCGGTATCTCGGGCGCTGGAAACCGAGTTATTGAGTCCGTTGATCTGGATGACCACGGATTCCAGCGCTACGCTCATCGCCACAATGGCACCGCTGATTTCTGCGGCTGAACGCTGTGACTGATCGGCCAGTTTTCCGACTTCATCGGCAACGACCGCAAAGCCGCGTCCAGCTTCGCCAGCCCGGGCCGCTTCGATGGCCGCATTCAATGCCAGCAAATTGGTTTTTTTGGCGATAGCGTTAATCTTTCCCGTCAGGTGCTTGATGGCTTCGGCTTTGGCAGTCAGTGTGGAAAGCGCTTCAGTGCCACTTTCTGCGGCATTTTGGGCACTGCCTAGCGCGGTCGACATTCGGTCAGCAGCATTCGACATGGCGCTGGCTGATTGGGCAAAACTGCTCGATAGCTCGGCTGATTGTGCAGCGTGATAGCCGACTTTGCCGAGGGCTTCATTGACGTGCGAAATCGCCATCGAAAGACCGCGTTCGGAGCGCAGGAAAATGCGGGAGAGCAGGGCTTCCAGCGCGATTGATTCCTGCGCTGAATTGACTTGATCGAGCAATTTTTGCGCTTGCTCAAGTACCGTTTTGAAGCTGCCATGCACGCCGGTTGTTTGCAATCGGCGCCAGTGACGATTGTCCGAACTTGCTGCCATGCCACCCAGTACTTCGCGGAAAGTTGTCTCGGTTTGATCCAGCGCCGCATTCAGATTGACCCGGATTGATTCCTGTATCGGGTCGGCAAAGGCATGTGGCAAGCGATGTACCAGGTCGCCATCACCCACTTTGTGCAGGATGGCGTCAAGTTCGCGTGTGGAAGACGGGTTGGCGTGGCCGTTGCCAAAGGCGATTAGGACCATGGCAAGCAGCAGAAATGGCGCGGCGGCCCAAGGGTTCCAGAAGGCGGCGGCAAACCCGGTCGCTATCAGCGGTAGCGTCAGCCAGGCGCGGTTAAAGCGAGAAGATGAGTTGTTCATAATTCATCTCGGTTTGTTGCAGGAGATCAAGCAGCACTTTCGTCCCCGCTTCGATGGCATCACGCGCACCGGCGGCTTTTTCGGCTTGTAACATCTGACGATAGAGCGGCTCGATTTTATCCAGCCCGCTGCGTTTCGGGCATCGCCGAACTGAGGTGTAACCGATAATGTTGCCACCAGGGCCAAAGTCGGGGGCGATGTGGGTAAATACCCAGTAAAAACTACCATCCTTGGCCATGTTTTTGACATAGGCAAAAAACTCCTTGCCGGTTGAAATGGTGTCCCACGCTAGATTGAAAGCGGCGCGCGGCATATCCGGATGGCGAATGATGTTGTGTTGAGAGCCAATCAATTCAGCTTCGGTGTACCCGGAAAACTCAATAAAAATCGGGTTGCCATAAGTGATGATGCCCTTGGGACTGGTCTTGGAAACGATAAAATCATCTTCCCGCATCGGACGCTCAACGGTGGTGGGTATGATATTTCGCTTCATAGTTTTGACACTTATATTTGATTGCTCATTTTAAGGGTATTTGCAAATGCTGCAACAATATTTCAGCCGTGCGGCGAGAGTAGAGCAGGGCCAGGTGGCCAATGCCGGCCAGTTCAACGTCTTTGGTGGCTGGCAGGCGCTGGTTATCCTGCGGCATGACGTAGTTGTCATGTGGTGTGCGGATTGAAATGGTCGGGACTTTAATTGGCTCGGTGGCCAGGTCACGTAGCCACAATGAGCCCGGTTCCATTTCACGGGCGCTCTGGCCAAAGCCGAGGCGCGATAGTTC
>JAUYQT010000577.1 GCA_030697085.1 Azonexus sp.
CGTGATAATCTTTCGCCCTCAAAAGGGGGATGGATGGCGATAACAGTTGATGCTTGCGCGGCGCAGCACCAGGGCGATCGTAAGGAACAGCAGGACCGCGTTGCAGTCTTTCCACATGCCAAGCGCAAAGGGGTTGCCCTCGCGGTTGTGGCAGACGGAATGGGCGGTCATACCGGCGGCGCACTGGCCGCGGCTCAGGTTATTCATACGAGCAAAAATAATCTTGATCACTTTGCGCCAGCCGATGAAAGCGCCCAGTGCCTGCTCGAAAACAGTCTGCGGGAAGCGCATACGATGATCAAGGCATCGCGCTTCATGAATGAAAAAGATCCTCACAGTACGGCCGTCATGTTGCTGCTATTGCCCGGCCGTGTGGCCTGGGCGCATTGTGGCGACAGCCGGCTATACCGCTTCCGCGGCAAGGCTTTGCTTAGCCGAACGGTCGATCATTCGTATGTCGAGCACCTGATTGCCAATGGTCGGATTACCGCACAACAGGCATTGACGCACCCAAATCGCAACGTGCTGCTCACTTCTCTCGGTGGCCAGGATGAACCCAAAATAGAGTTTGCCGAAGCCTGCGATCTGCTCGCCGGTGATAGTTTTGTGCTCTGTTCCGACGGTCTCTGGGGTTATTTCGACGATATTGAACTGGCCAGCCTGGTTGCTGAGAACCCGGCTCGCGTCGCCTGCGAAATATTGATCGACAAGGCGCGCCAGCGTGGCGCAGGGAGTGGCGACAATATTTCACTGGCCATCATCAAGTTGGTCGAGATCAAGGAAGAGAAACCAACGCCACCTTCGGGTTTTGTGCCGCGGCTTAGAAACTGAATATTCAACCTTGAAACCTCGGTTCAAGACAGGTATTTTCAACGCCGAGGAGCGGAGTTTCGCAGAGAAAAACTGATCAAAAATCGATCATCATCGGCTTTCTCGACGGGTAATTCCGTTTTTGATCCTCTCTGCGTTGCCTCTGTCGACTCCGCGCCAGTGCGTTGAGGATTCTGACAGTGGCTTTTAGGTTCAAGCTTAACCGCAAAAAAACGGCGCCCTCAAGGCGCCGTTGGCTTTTTGCGGGGTCTGAAAAGGCCTATTTACGGCCAAGACCACCCAGCAGTGCGGCAACAATCCGCTTGGGTTTGTGCGGATCAACCACCGGTGGGGCTTTTGGTGAGTTCGGCACTTCGCCACGTGGCCGGTTTTCTTCGTAAGGTTTGCGAAAATCAAAGCCATCGGCGGCGACCATATTTGAGCGGCGTGGGGTGCGCTGTTGCGTTACCGGTGCTCTGGGTGGCGGTGCTTTGACTGGCGTTGCGGTCGACGTTGCCGGGCTGCGTTTTTTCTTGTTGCCCGGCGGGTATTCGTATTCTGCCTCTGGTTCGAAACCACTGACTTCAACCTGTTCGATCGGGCGCTTGATCAACTTTTCGATATCGACCAGGTAGCCGACTTCATGAGCGCTGACCAGGGAAATAGCATTGCCCAGTTTGCCCGCCCGCCCAGTGCGGCCAATACGGTGCACGTAGTCTTCCGGCGTATGCGGTAATTCGTAGTTGATGACATAAGGCAGATCATCAACATCCAGACCGCGTGCCGCGACATCGGTGGCGATCAGGGCGTGGGTTTGCCCTGCTTTGAAAGCGTCGAGCGCCTTGATACGTTCCAACTGGCTCTTGTCGCCATGAATGGCGTCAGCCTGAATGCCCGCTCGTTGCAATTCGCGGGTCAGCTTTGAGCAGCCTTGCTTGGTACGCATGAAGACGAGGCATTGGCGAATCTCGCTGGATTTAAGCAGCTTGATCAACAGGCCGCGTTTGCCGTATTCAGAAACCGGGTGAACTCGGTGCGTGATGTTGTCAGAAACCTGGTTGCGTCGGGCGACTTCGATGAGTACCGGCGACTTGAGCATGGTGTCGGCCAGGCGCTTGATTTCTTCGGAAAAGGTTGCCGAAAAAAGCAGGCTTTGCCGCTGCTGCGGCAGCATGTTGAGAATGCGCGTGACATCCGGCACGAAGCCCATGTCCAGCATGCGGTCGGCTTCGTCGAGGACCAGCGCCTGGACGGAGCCAAAGCTGACGCTCTTGTTTTCAACGTGGTCGAGCAGACGGCCGGGTGTGGCGACGAGGATTTCAACGCCTTTTTTCAGTTCGGCGATCTGTGGCCGGATATCGACACCCCCGTAGGCGCACATGGCGCGCAGGTGGGTGTGCTTGCTGTAGGACTTGACTGATTCAAAGACCTGCAGCGCCAGCTCGCGGGTCGGCGCCAGGATCAGGGCGCGTACCGGGTGCTTGGCTGGCGATGGGCTGCTGCTGGCGAAAGGCAGGATGCGTTGCAGGATGGGCAGCGTAAAGGCGGCGGTTTTGCCGGTGCCGGTTTGGGCGCCGCCCATGATGTCCTTGCCGCTGATGATGAGCGGAATGGCCTGGGCCTGGATGGGAGTGGGTTTGGTATAGCCTTCATCGAGCACGGCGCGCAGCAACTCTGGCGCGAGACCGAGGTCGGCGAAGGTGATTTCGGGAGCGGTATCGGCAGAACTTGCTGCCACCGCCGGGGTGCTGGCTGCGTCGCCAGCTAACGTATTGATTTCAGACATGGGTAACGATTATACGCTTCCCCGGCCTCGAGTACTTGAATGTGTCCATTCCGGCAGTTTGTTACAAGTGGCCGATCAGTTCTTCAAGGCGCTGACGGTTGATGGGTTTGACCAGAATGTCGTCAAATCCGGCGGCGAGGAAGCGTTCGCGATCTTCCGGGTAGGCGTGGGCGGTGTAGGCAATGATGTACATATCACGCTCATTTTGCAGCTGACGCAGGCCACTGCCACGGCAATCGCTTACGCAGGCGTCGTAAACAAGCGCAAAAATCTGTTAACAATCAATGACGTATGACAACGCCTTGTAAACCGTCTTGAAATGGCGTCTACTCTCGATCTTGTCGAGGAGCACAAATGACGTTACAAGAA
>JAUYQT010000732.1 GCA_030697085.1 Azonexus sp.
CAACTGTCCACCAATATCGGCGCCATGCTCACCGTTCTTGGCGCGCCGCTTTTTGGCTTTCCCATACCCTTCACGGCCATTCAGATTCTTTGGGTGAACATGATCATGGACGGCCCGCCGGCAATGACGCTGGGCGTTGAGCCGGCACGTGACGGCATCATGCTCGCTTCACCACGCCGGCGCGACGCCGTTATTCTGAGTTTCCCCCGTCTGCTTAAAATTGGCCTTGCCGGCCTGACCATGGCCGCCGGGACGCTCGGTGCTTATGCCTTGGGTTTGCAATATGGCGACCATAAACATGCAATGACCCTGGCTTTTACCACCTTCGTCCTGTTCCAGTTTTTCAATATTTTCAACGCCCGCGCCGAGGAGGGCAGTGCCTTCAATCGTCATTTTTTCAGCAACGGTAAACTCTGGCTGGCGTTGCTGCTGGTCCTGTTCCTGCAAGGTTTGGCGGTCCACTGGGGTCCGGCGCAGGCAATTTTCGATACCGTCGACCTCAGTTTGAATGACTGGGCGTGCTCGCTGTTGATCGCCTCAAGTGTCTTGTTGCTGGAAGAGGTGCGTAAACTTGGCGGCAAGCTAATAAATAAATTCCGTTGAGCAATAAAACGCCATTTTTCATGCACGGGCTTGGTGCGCCTATTTGATCTTGTGGGCATTAAATGGGTCTTCGTAATAATTAAAATTCAATAAAACAATCAGTTATAAGCTGGTTCGCGTTTTGCTTAGTCAACCTAATCCTTCTTGCACGGAGCAACATCGTGTCAATTCACGTCGCACTAAATCACGTCACGCATTACTCCTATGATCGCCTGGTCAGCCTTGGGCCGCAGATCATCCGGTTGCGCCCTTGCCCGCACTCCCGGACGCGCATCCTTTCTTATTCCCTGAAGGTTGGCCCGGAGAAGCATTTCATCAACTGGCAGCAGGATCCGCAGGGCAACTATCTGGCCCGTCTGGTCTTCCCGGAAAAAACCCGCGAATTGCGGGTTGAGGTCGATCTGGTCGCTGAAATGTCGGTGATCAATCCCTTCGACTTCTTTCTCGAGCCGCATGCCGAGAAAATCCCCTTCGACTATGAAGACTGGGAACGGCACGAACTGACGCCCTACCTGCACAAGCTGCCCGCGACGCCCTTGTTCCAAAAATACATGGACGGTATTTCACGCGAAAAAATTCGCAGCGTTGATTACTTGGTCGCCCTCAATGCCAAGGTGCAAAGCGATCTCAGCTATACCATCCGAATGGAACCCGGCGTGCAAACACCGGAAGAGTCGCTGACCAAACGCTCCGGCTCCTGCCGCGATTCAGCCTGGTTGCTCGTCCAGATTCTGCGCCATCTCGGTCTCGCCGCCCGCTTTGTTTCCGGCTATCTGATCCAGTTGAAAGCCGACGTCAAATCACTCGACGGTCCTTCCGGCCCTGAGGCCGACTTCACCGATCTGCACGCCTGGTGCGAAGTCTATTTGCCCGGTGCCGGCTGGATCGGCCTCGACCCGACCTCCGGCCTTTTTGCCGGCGAAGGTCATATTCCACTCGCCTGCACACCGGAACCCGCCTCGGCGGCGCCGCTGACCGGCGGCATTGACGAGTGTGAAACCGAATTTGCCCACCACATGCAGGTCACTCGCGTCTGGGAAGCCCCGCGCGTCACCAAACCCTATTCTGAAGAGCAGTGGCTGGAGATCGAGAGCCTCGGCCATCAGATCGACGATACCTTGCAAAATCTCGATGTCCGCCTGACCCAGGGCGGCGAGCCGACCTTTGTTGCGGTCGACGACCCGGATGGGGCGGAATGGAATACTGCGGCGCTCGGCCCGACAAAACGGCTTTATGCCGCCGACTTGTTCCATCGCCTGCGGGAAAAATACGCGCCGGACGGCCTGATGCACTTCGGTCAGGGCAAGTGGTACCCCGGCGAGCAACTGCCGCGCTGGAGCCTGAACTGTTTCTGGCGCAAGGACGGCGAGCCGATCTGGCACACGCCGGCGCTCTACGCCAACGAAAAGCGCGATTACGGCGCGACCAGCGAGCATTCCGAACGCTTCATGAAGCGCGTCGCCGAAAAGCTGGGGCTCGATTCGAAATACGTCTTCCCGGCTTTCGAGGATGCCTACTACTACATGTGGCGTGAGCGCCGCCTGCCCGGCAACGTCGATCCCTTTGATTCACAAGTGGACGATGCGCTTGAACGTGAGCGACTGATGAAGGTCTTCACGCAAGGCTTGGCCTATACCGTCGGTCACACGCTGCCGATTACGAAAAATCCGTGGGGTCAGTGGCAAACCGGCCCCTGGTTCCTGCGCGCCGAACGCTGCTATCTGTTCCCTGGCGACTCCGCCATGGGCTACCGTTTGCCGATTGATTCCCAGCCCTGGGCCTCGAAGAGCGATTACCCCTACGTCAACCCGCCTGACCCGGCTCAGCCCATCGCACCGCTGCGTTCCAGTGCGGAAATTCGCCGCCAGTTTGCCGAACCGGTGCGTTCGTCGGCCAGTCTTGCTAGCGCCGCGAATGCTCCGGGGGCAGACTATCTGGCCGTCAATATTCAACAAGGCAAAGGCAAGGGCAAAGCGTCCGATACCCAACCGGGCTTCAAGGAATCCGCCGGCTGGGTAACGCGTCTGGCAATGTGCGCCGAAGCCCGCGAAGGCAAACTCTACATCTTCATGCCGCCGACCGAGAAACTGGACGACTATCTGGAATTGGTCGCTGCTGTCGAGTCGACCGCAGAAGAGATGCAGATGCCGGTTGTCATGGAAGGCTACGAGCCGCCCGCCGACCCGCGCCTGACCCATTTCCGCGTCACACCCGACCCCGGTGTGATCGAAGTCAATATCCATCCGGCCAAGAGTTGGGATCAACTGGTCGAGCAGACTACCCATCTCTACGATGCGGCCCACATCACCCGTCTGACCACCGAAAAATTCATGGTCGATGGTCGTCACACCGGTACGGGGGGCGGTAACCACTTTGTGCTCGGCGGGGCAACGCCGACCGATTCGCCTTTCCTGCGGCGGCCGGATTTGCTGAAAAGCCTGATTGCCTATTGGCACAATCATCCGAGTTTGTCTTACCTGTTCTCTGGCTTGTTTATCGGCCCAACCAGCCAGGCGCCGCGGGTTGATGAGGCGCGCAATGACAGCCTGTACGAACTGGAAATTGCCTTCGCCCAGATTCCCAAGCCGGGTGAAACTGTCCAGCCCTGGCTGGTCGACCGCATCCTGCGCAATCTACTGACCGACGTGACCGGCAACACGCACCGCTCCGAGTTCTGTATCGACAAGTTGTTTTCGCCGGATGGCCCGACCGGTCGTCTCGGCCTGCTCGAACTGCGCGCCTTTGAAATGCCACCGCATGCCCGCATGTCACTGACCCAGCAATTGCTGCTCCGCGCCATGGTTGCCCGCTTCTGGGAGCAACCCTACGAACCGGCCCGTCTGGCCCGCTGGGGCACCGAGTTGCACGACCGCTTCATGTTGCCGTTTTACGTCGAACAGGATTTCCGCGACGTGATGAACGAAATGCACGCCGCCGGCTTCCCCTTCAAGGCTGAATGGTTCGCCGCCCACTTTGAATTCCGTTTCCCGAAATACGGCGACTTTGCCGTCAAAGGCATGGAATTCGAACTGCGCCATGCCCTCGAACCCTGGCATGTCATGGGCGAAGAAGGCTCGGCCGGTGGCGCGGTGCGCTATGTCGATTCCTCGGTCGAGCGCGTCCAGGTCAAGATCAAGGGCCTGGCGCCGGATCGCTATGTGCTGACTTGCAACGGCGTGCCCGTGCCCTTGCAAAATACCGGCACCAATGGCGAATTCGTCGCGGGCGTCCGATACCGCGCCTGGCAACCGGCCTCCTGTCTGCATCCGACCATCGGCATTCACGCGCCGCTGGTTTTCGATCTGGTCGATACCTGGATGCAGCGTTCGCTCGGCGGTTGTCAATACCACGTGACGCATCCGGGTGGCCGCAGTTTCGACACCTTCCCGGTCAACTCCTTCGAGGCCGAAAGTCGTCGTCTCGCCCGCTTTTTTCGCTTCGGTCACACGCCGGGCAAGATGCAGGTCGAGGCGCCGGAAATCAGCGCCGAGCACCCGTTTACGCTAGACTTGCGCCGTTCCTAATTATCGAAAACGCGGGTTGCAGTCGTTTGGCTGCATGAAACAGGCCGGAAACGGCCTGTCCGCTTTACGCCCCAGGCTAATGGCCCGCACACTCCTCGCGATTTATCCCAAAGGCGCCCGCCGCTACGACGAAATGTTGTCGGCTGACGGGTCCGTTCGTCTGCACTGGAAGCAGTTTCTTAACCAGCTTGATGCAGTCGCTCCCGACGAAATGCGTCGTCGTCTGGAATTCGTCGACCGGCGAATTCTTGAAAATGGCGTCACCTACAACGTTTACGCTGACCCCAACGGCGCCGAT
>JAUYQT010000758.1 GCA_030697085.1 Azonexus sp.
GCTGACTTCAAAACGGACAAGCAGCCCGTTTTTGTCCTGGCGCCACAGGCGGGTGGTGAGCGTAATGCTGCCCCGCTCGGTAAATTTGATCGCATTTGAGAGAAAATTAAGCAAAATCTGCTCGATCCGCAGCCGGTCGCCGCGTAGTTCGCTGGGCAGGTCAGGGGCGATGTCGTTGACGAGTGCCACCTGTTTGGCCTGCGCTCTGGTCCCCAGCAAATTGCCAACATTGGCGATTACTTTGTCGAGAGAGAAATCAACTTTGTCCAGCGTCAGCTTGCCGGCTTCGATTTTGGAAATGTCGAGAATGTCGTTGATGATGGCCAGCAAATGTTGCGCCGCATCCGAGACTTTACCCAGGCGCTCGCGTTGCTTCGGGTTTTCGGCATCACGCAGGGCGATATAGGTCAGGCCCATCACCGCGTTCATCGGTGTTCGGATTTCGTGGCTCATGTTGGCCAGGAAGGTGCTCTTGGCGCGATTGGCCGATTCGGCTTCATCCTTCGCCTGATTTAATTCGGTTGTGCGTTCAAGGACGATTGCTTCAAGGTTCTGGCGGTAACGTTCAAGTTCAGCCTGGGTTCGCTTTTTCTCGGTAATGTCTTCCTTGATGGCGAGGTAATGCGTCACTTGGCCATCCGGTTGACGCACCGGGGAAATGATGGCGAGTTCTTCGTAGAGCGTGCCATTTTGGCGTTTGTTGGTGAACTCACCGCGCCAGACCTGCCCGTTTTCCAGCGCCTGCCACAGACTGAGGTAGGTGCTCTTGGGGGTCAGGCCGGATTGCAGTTTTTTCGGATTCGCACCGATCACTTCGTCACGGCTATAGCCGGTATTGGTGACGAAGGTGTTGTTGACATATTCGATCTCGCCAAGCGTATTGGTGATGACAATGCTGTGCGGACTCTGCTCGATTGCGAGCGATAATTTTCGTAATTCATCCGAGGCGATGTGGCGGTCGGTGACGTCCTGCAGCGTGCCGATCAGCGTTGTTGGCTCGCCTTGTGCGTTGTATTGGATTCTTGCCTGCGAATGGATCCAGCGCAGGCTGTCATGCCCCTTGATGCGGTATTCAGCACTATGCTCGTCCTCATCGCAGACAACTTTCGCCCAGTTTTCACTGACGCGCTGTCGGTCATCCGGGTAAATACATGCCATGATGCTCTGCTGGCTAAGCGGCTCGCCCGGTGGCAAAGCCAATATCCGGTAGATTTCATCGCTTCCCGTCAGCACGCCGGTTTTGAGATCCTGTTGCCAGTTACCCAGATGGGCGATGTGTTGCGCCTCGCGCAGCGCCGACTCACTCTCGCGCAGGCGTTGCTCCATCTCTTTGCTGATGCTGATGTCCTGGATCGTGCCAAACATGTGGTTGATCTGGCCGCTCGCATTAATATTAAGCTTGCCTTTGCCATGCACCCAGCAAACACGGCCATCGTTGGCGCGGATGATGCGATATTCGCTATCGAAATTGAGGCCTTCGCCGAGCACCTGATCCTGTAAATAGCTGGCCATTCCCGCCCTGTCTTCGGGGTGGATCAGCGCCAGCCAACTCTGCGCCGTGCGGACGTAGCCTGGATCAATGCCAAAGATGTCATCAAGTACCTGTGAACTGGTCCAGACATCGGCCCGCGGATCGAAATGATAGTGACCAATGCGGGCAATGCGTTGCGCTTCGAGCAGGTTTTCTTCGCTACGCAGCAGCGCCAGGCGTGAGTTTTGTCTGCTGATGCCCAGGCAAAGCTCGCCGGATATATTTTCCAGTAGCGCCATTTCAATATCGTCGAACGCATCGGCTTCAACGGCGTAAAGATTAAGTGCACCGTAAAGGCGCCCATCCACACGCAGCGGCAAAGCGGCCGAGGATTGATAGCCAAGCGTCTGGGCTGAGATACGCCAGGGCGCAAAAGATGGATCTTGTTGAATGTCGTTAACAATGCTCGGCACGCCAGTCCGAATGGCTCGGCCGGTTGGCCCACTGCCGGCCGGGGTATCGGCCCAGTTAATATCAAGTGTTTCGAGGTAATGATCGCCAAAGCCGGATTGGGCGACCGGCAAGACCCCCTTTTTATTGTCGTGCTGCGCTTCTGCGACCCAGGCCATGCGGTAGCCACCGATTTCCACCATGATGTTGCAGACTTCGCTCAACATCGCTGATTCGTCGGTATGGCGGACGATGGACTGGCTGATGGCGCTGATCAGCGACAAGCCGCGGTTCTGGTTTTTCAGGGCGAACTGGTTGTGACGCTGCTGTGTGATGTCGATCAGGATACCGACGGTGACCAGCGGCGAACCATCCGGGTTGCGCTCAATGACACAGCGCCGGTCCTCAACCCAGAGCCAGCGCCCATCACGATGTTGTATGCGATAAGCCGTGACCGAGGTCGCAGAATTTTCATCTTTTTGGGCGTTGACCGCAGCCTGTAGTGTCGCTCGGTCGGCTGGGTGAACCTGCACTAGCCACTGGCTAATATTCTGCGGTGAGACCTCGGGCGGGCAGCCCAGGAGCGTGAGCAGGCCGGGGCTGAGGACGCTGTGATCCTGGGCGTGAAAATACTCCCAGCTACTTGCTCCTGAGCCTTCAAGTGCCAGGTGCAGATGACTTTCCAGGCGGCGGTTTTCGCGCTCTTTCTCGGCGCTGAGCACGGCGGCTTCAAGTTGATGCGTGGCGAGTTGCTCAAATAAGCGGTGCTGACTGACGACGCCGACCAGGTCGCCAAGCGCATCGACCACAGCAATGTGGCGCAGATGGTAGCGGGTCATCGCCTCGAGGGCCGCGGTGACGGATTCGTTGATATTGATGCTGCACACCGGCAAGCTCATGGCGCGGTCGAGGCGGATGGTGCGGGCGTCAGGAAAGTCGTTGAGGAGGCGGGGAATGTCTCGCTCGGTGAGGATGCCGAGCGGTTTGCCACCATCGCTAATGATCAGGTAATCGACCTTGTTCCTCAGCATGTGGCTGATCGCATCTTCCAGCAGGGTCGTCGGCGGCAGGTGCGGAATTTTCCGTTCCATGACGCCTTCCAGCGTCTGCAGATGGCGAAAAATGGCACCACCGATGGCTAACCTGAAATTGGTTTCAGTAACAATGCCGATGGTTTTGCCTGTCGTATCGACCACGACAAGGTGGCGAATGTGATTTTTTTCGACCAGTTGCCGGGCGCTTACCAGGTCAAGATCAGGCGCTGCGGCAATGAGCGGCGCAGCCATGATCGCTTCGACCGGGGTTTCCGCCGGCAGTCGTTGATGCAGGGCCTGCAGAATATTGATTTCAGTGATGATGCCCAATGTTTCTGTCGCGCTGCCGACCAGCAAGCTGGAAATGTGCTGGCTCGACATCAGGTGGACTGCTGCCTGCAGGGTGCTGCCTGGTTCAATACTGCATATCTCGCGCGTCATGATGTCGGCGAGGGTGGTGATGTGCAATGAAGTCATGACGAAATTTCCGACTCGGGGGCGAGTAGATGCTTGAGAGCACCGACGGTCTGCTGCATTTCTTGCGTTAATCGGGTGAGCAACGCTCTTGTTTCTGGCGGGTTTCCCGGTTGGCGCAGTGCGTTATTCAGCGCCGTTGCAGCGTCGTGAATGCGGCTCAGACCGAGAGTCCCGGCAGCGCCTTTAAGTGAATGAGCCAGGCGTTCGGCTGGCCCGGCTGGCGTGCTATTGAGTGCGGCTTCGATGGCCTGATCATCGTTACCGTGCTGGGTAATGAAGGTGCGTAACAGGCGCAAATAACTCGCCGGCCGACCACGAACGGCGAGCAGGCCTGTCGTGGTGTCGATGCCGGGCAGGCCGGTGAGTGCAACAATGAGTGCGGTATCCATGCTGGCGAGGGCCGTGGCGCCAGGGGCGGCGGCAAGCATGGCGCTTGAAGGTGTTGTTTCGCTCGTGGCGAGCGGTGCGGGTGCATCGGCCTGGCGGGCTGGCGGATGCGCCTGGGCAACAACCGGCTTGGGCTTCACCGTGGCTCCTTGCCTGGGGGAAGGTAGCCATTTGATCAACATGGAATACAGATTGTTTGGGTCCACCGGCTTGGCGACATGATCGTTCATGCCCGCATCAAGGCAGCGCTGGCGGTCTTCGCTGAACGCGTTGGCGGTCATTGCCAGAATCGGCAGCGTGCGGCCGCGTTCACTCTGGCGGATGGCGTGAGTGGCGGTGATGCCATCCATAACCGGCAT
>JAUYQT010000792.1 GCA_030697085.1 Azonexus sp.
GTTGCCTATGTGTTTCTTAGTCAGAATGTATTGGCTTTAATATTAGCATTGTCTTATTCTGATTTATCTATTCCTGAAGGATGAGCTTCGCCATGAAACCCGAAATCCAGATTGATGTCGCCATCATTGGGGCCGGTAGTGCCGGTTTGCGCGCCTTGCGGGAAGTCCTCAGAGCTGGCCGTTCCTTTGTACTGATCGATCGAGGACCGCTGGGGACGACCTGTGCCCGGGTCGGTTGCATGCCCTCAAAGGTGGCATTGCACGCCGGTAATGTTTGGGCAGCCCGCCAGGAAATGAGTGAAATTGGCGCTTCCGGCCTGGAAAATCTCAGTCTGGATACGGCCCGGGTATGGGCTTCCCTGCGACGTCAGCGCGACCAGTTCGCCAGCAATCCTGCCGCCAAGGCACGCTCCATGGCCGGTGAGTTTTTGCTTGAAGGGCCAGCCCGTTTCATCGCGCCGGGTGTGTTGGAAATCACGCTGGGAGAGGAAATACAGATCGTTCGTGCAGGTGCCGTGGTGATCGCTACCGGTTCGCATCCGGTTAAACCAAAGTGGCTGGCGCCGGTGGCCGCGTGGACGGTGACCACGGACGAGTTGTTTGAACTCAAGGAACTGCCGCAGCGGGTCGGTGTGCTGGGCCTCGGGGCGATTGGTCTGGAGATGGGCTTGGCGCTATCGCGCCTGGGGGTTGAGGTGATTGGCGCCGATGTGGCCAATACGGTGGGCGGGATTGTCCACCCGGAGATTGCTGAACGGGCGATTGCCCGCTTTGGGCGTGAAATGAGTCTCTGGCTGGGCAGTGCCGCTACGGTTACGGCAACTGATGATGGTGTGCTCATGCGCGCCGGTGATCGGGAAGCCAAGGTCGATCTGGTGATTGCCGCGATGGGGCGGCAACCCAATATTGATCGCCTTAATCTTGCTGCCGCCGGCATTTCGCTTGATGAAGCCGGCCGGCCAATATTTGACCCGGCAACGATGCAGATCGGAAACACCTCGGTATTTATTGCCGGTGATGCCAACGGGGATCGACCGCTAATGCACGAAGCTGCTGACGAGGGTTCGATTGCGGGCTACAACGCAGCCCACCAAAAGCAGGCACGCTTTGCGCGCAAAGTGGCACTCGGTATTGCCTTTTCTGACCCGGATATCATCAGTATCGGGGCGCGCTTCGATCAGATCGACAGCAACCGCATCCATATTGGTCAAGCCTCTGGTGAGGCCAATGGCCGGGCACGAATTCTCGGTGCGGAAGAAAATTTGCTCCGAATTTATGCGGATGCGGATAGCGGCCGCTTGCTCGGCGCAGCAATGATCGGGATGCGCGGAGAACATTTGGCTCACCTGCTTGCCTGGGCGATCCAGCGCGGAGAAACCGCTGACAGTCTGCTTGAGCTTCCTTTCTACCACCCGGTGATCGAGGAAATGCTGCAGACTGCACTGCAAGATATTGTCCGACAGAGCCATAAGGACAGCGCCTTGCCGCCAGGTTTGGCGCTTGAAAAAAATCAGTGAAAGGAGGGCTTTATCCGCTTCACATATTCAGGAGGTTTGTGGATGACGCATCGCAAAGTAATTTATTGGCTGGCTTTTTCTGACGGTTTGGCACTGCTGTTTCTGGCTTTTATTGCAGTGCCATTGAAGTACGTACTCGATGTGCCTCTGGGCGTGAAAATTCTTGGCCCGATTCACGGTGCATTGTTTTTGTCGTTGACCGCAGCCACGCTCACGGCGCTGGGGCGCGGTGTTCTGAAACCGCGTCTTGCCGCATTTTTGCTCATCGGCGCATTGATACCGCTGGGCGCATTTTTTGCGGATCACAAGTTGAAGCAGAGCTACGCAACGTTGTGACCTTGCGCATCTTTGGTTGATCAAGGATATGGCGCTTAAACGCCGTTGACCGCAGCCTTCAACAAATCGCCCCGGCATGTTACTGCCGGGGCGATTTGCTTTTAGCTGGAGGTGAATCAGGCGTTGCGCAGCGCCAGCGTCCAGGCTTCCATTGCTTGATTGGCCGGTTGCATCGGGGCTTCCATGAAGCTGATGACGAACTTGTCGCCCATGTCTGCAATGCCGATTGAGCGGGGGCGGACGGCGAGCATTTGCGGATTGGGGATGGCGAATCCGAAGCAGAAAATGATGTCGACCGCAGCCGTCATACCTTCGACGATGGGACCACCGATT
>JAUYQT010000069.1 GCA_030697085.1 Azonexus sp.
CTGCATTTCCTTCGCCGCCTGGTTGGTGAAGGGGATGGCCGCGACGTTGCGCGGCTGGAAACCGCAATCCTGCACCAGATAGGCAATCTTCTGGGTGATCACCCGCGTTTTTCCCGAACCAGCGCCGGCCAGGACCAGCAGCGGGCCGTCGAGATAGTGGATTGCTTCGCGTTGTTGCGGATTGAGACCGGACATTAATGGCAACGCCCCGGCGGAACGGGGCGTATGGGTAGGGCTGTAAATTCTAACCGGTAAGCCCTGGTTGGGCGCAGCCGTTGCTACGTTAAGGCAAAAGGAATGGCACAAAATGATCGCGTGGCAGGCTCAGGCCTCGTCGTCAATCTTCAAAAATGAATGGCTTGGTGCCTGTAGTTTAAGCAGTCCGTTGCGATTGCTGCCGAGCAAAATCAGTTCAGCGGCAACCCGCCGGGCGTCCTGCAAGACATGTTCGCAGCCGGCAAACGATGCAATTGCCCGGGCATCAAAATCGAGCAATTCCTGCTGCAATGAACGCTGACGATCGCCCTCGACGCCTTCCATCGCCTCCACCCGTCGCACATTTTCTTCAGCGGCGTGACCCACCCGCTGACTCGCTGCCGACGATTGGCGCTGGGTCGTTGCTTCGAGGCGGCTGAGTTTCATTGGATGGACTCCTTACCTCCATCAACGACTCAAACCGCCGCAAGCTTTAGTTCAAAGTGCGCCGAATACCTTTTTCAACAAATCGCTACCGGCACCCATCGGGTTATCACGCAACTTCTTCTCTTCTTCCGCAATCATCAGGAAAAGGCCATCCATCGCCTTTTGCGTCACGTAGCTATCCAGATCAGCGTCCTTCTGATCGATCAAACCGCTACTCGCCGCCTTGCCGGCAAACTTGTTGTATTGCTCGGCGAGTTGGACTTTTTTCGTGGCCGCCTTGACGATAGGCATGAATTTCTGGGTCAGTTGCGCCGTCGAGGTGCGCTTGAAATACTGCGTCACGCTATCTTCGCCACCGGTCAAAATACCCTTGGCATCCTGCACACTCATCTTCTTGATCGACTCGGTGAGGATCGGCTTGGCTTCGGCCACTGCGTTTTCAGCCGCGTGATTCATTGTCTCGATCAACTGATCCGCCTGCTTGCCCATACCAAACATGCGCAAACCCTTTTCGGCATTTTGCAGATAGCCAGGTAGTGGAATTTTGACCTGACTATTACCGAGAAAACCATTGTCCTTGCCGAGGGAAGCCACCGCATAATCAGCGCCTTTGGCCAACGCCGCCTTGACCCCGGCACTGGCATCCCCGCTGGAAATCGCATCGAGCGGACCCGCCTGAGCGATGGCTGCGGTCAACGTCAAAATAAGGGCAAAAACGGGCTTGGAAAAAAAACGCATGGCTGTCTCCTTAGGGCGAACAATCAAACAATATCGAGGTGACCAATACCGCGACTCAAATCACGGTCCTTCGATTCCTTGCCATTCAGCTTGATCTGCAGGCGCAAGTCATTCAACGAATCGGCATTACGCAAAGCATCTTCATAGCTGATCTTGCCGGCTTCATAAAGATCAAACAACGCCTGGTCGAAAGTCTGCATGCCAAGCTCGCGCGATTTCTTCATGATCTCCTTGATTTCATGCACGTCCCCCTTGAAGATCAAGTCGGAAATCAGCGGGGAATTAAGCATGACCTCAATGGCCGCCATTCGCCCCTTGCCATCTTTTTTCGGCAGCAAACGTTGCGAGATCATCCCCCGCAAATTCAGCGAAAGATCCATCAATAATTGCTGGCGGCGCTCTTCCGGAAAGAAGTTGATAATCCGGTCAATCGCCTGATTGGCGCTGTTGGCATGCAGCGTGGCGAGCGCCAGATGGCCGGTTTCGGCAAAAGCGATGGCGTAATCCATGGTCGCGCGGTCACGAATCTCACCCATCAGGATCACATCCGGTGCCTGGCGCAGCGTATTTTTTAGCGCCGGCCCCCAATCATCGGTATCTACCCCAACCTCACGCTGGGTGACGATACAGTTTTTATGCTCATGGACATATTCGATCGGGTCTTCAATCGTGATGATATGACCATAGGAATTTTCATTGCGGTAATCCACCAAGGCCGCCAGCGAAGTCGTCTTGCCGGTGCCGGTGCCGCCGACGAAAATAATCAGGCCGCGCTTGCTCATCGCCAAATCTTTCAACACCGGCGGCAGCATCAACTCATCCAGCGTCGGGATGCTCATGTTGATCGTCCGGCACACTACGCCGACACGGCCCTGCTGCACCAAGGTGTTAACGCGAAAACGCCCAATCCCGGCGGGTGAAATGGCGAAATTGCACTCTTTCGTCGCCTCGAACTCCGCCGCCTGACGATCATTCATGATCGCCCGCGCCAGTTCGGCCGAGTGCGCCGAAGTCAGCACCTGGTTGGAGACCGGCGTGATCTTGCCATCAAGCTTGATGGCCGGCGGAAAGCCGGCGGTAATGAACAGATCGGAGCCCTTCTTTTGCGACATCAGGCGCAAAAGATCGTGCATGAATTTCATTGCTTGATCGCGTTCCATACATCTCTTTCGTATTGATGTTGCCGCCGAATCAGGCCGGGAAGGCATCCTTGTTAGCCGCCTTGTTGCGCGCTTCGGCACTGGAAACAATATTGCGCCGCACCATGTCGAGCAGATTCTGATCCAACGTCTGCATACCGACATTCTGGCCCGTCTGGATAGCCGAATACATCTGCGCCACCTTGTTTTCGCGGATCAGGTTACGGATCGCCGGGGTGCCGATCATGATCTCGTGCGCCGCCACCCGGCTATTGCCTTCCTTGGTTTTGAGCAGCGTCTGCGAAATCACGGCGCGCAGTGATTCGGAGAGCATCGAGCGGACCATTTCCTTCTCGGCCGCGGGAAAGACGTCAACGATCCGGTCAACGGTCTTGGCGGCGGAAGACGTATGCAACGTACCAAAAACCAGATGCCCGGTTTCCGCCGCAGTCAGCGCCAGACGAATCGTTTCCAGATCGCGCATTTCACCCACCAGCACAACGTCCGGATCTTCCCGCAGCGCCGAGCGCAACGCGTTGGCGAAAGACAGCGTATGCGGCCCAACCTCACGCTGATTGATCAGGCATTTTTTCGACTCATGGACGAATTCGATCGGGTCTTCAACCGTCAGAATATGACCGTAATCGTTTTCATTGACGTGATTGACCATCGCCGCCAGCGTCGTTGATTTGCCCGAACCGGTCGGCCCGGTCACGAGCACGATGCCGCGTGGGAATTCGGAAATATCCTTGAAAATCTTCGGACAATTCAACTCTTCCAGCGTCAAAACCTTGGACGGAATGGTCCGAAAAACCGCCGCCGAACCGCGCTGCTGGTTGAAGGCATTGACCCGAAAACGTGCCAGATTGGGAATTTCAAAGGAGAAATCGCACTCCAGCGTTTCCTCATAGATTTTGCGCTGGCCGTCATTCATGATGTCATACACCATGCCATGCACGTCCTTGTGCTCCATCGCCGGCAGGTTGATGCGACGCACATCGCCATGCACCCGGATCATCGGCGGCAGGCCGGACGACAAGTGAAGATCGGAAGCTTTGTTCTTGACGCTGAAAGCCAGCAGTTCGGTGATGTCCATGCGGATCGTCCTCGGGGCGCGTGTATACTGAAAATCAATGAAAATTCCAAAAGGATTATGAGCGCAATCGCCAGCAACCTGCAAGCCGTCAGGGCACGTATTGCCGATGCCGCAAAGGCCGCCGGGCGCTTGCCGGAGAGCATTCAACTGCTCGCCGTGAGCAAAACCTGGCCGCTGGCCTGCGTGCTGGAAGCCGCCGACGCCGGGCAAACCGCATTCGGTGAAAACTACGTGCAGGAAGGCGTTGACAAGGTGATGGCTCTACCCCAAGGGCACTTCCAACGGGCTGCGGTCAACCGTCAAATTGACTGGCATTTCATCGGCCCACTACAAAGCAACAAAACGCGGCTGGTGGCGGAACATTTCAATTGGGTGCACAGCATCGAGCGCCTGAAAATCGCCGAACGTCTGTCGGCTCAACGGCCGGCCAGCTTGCCGCCGCTGCAAGTCTGCATCCAGATCAACGTCTCGGGCGAAGCGAGCAAAAGCGGCTGCGCGCCGGATGCGACGCTGGCGCTCTGCCAGGCCATCGTCGCTCTGCCCAACCTGCAACTGCGCGGCCTGATGGCGATCCCCGAACCGGCCGACGACTTTGCCGCGCAGCGTGTTCCCTTTCGGCAACTGCGCGAAATTTACGAAAATATCCGGGCGGCCGGGCGGCCGCTCGACACCTTATCCATGGGCATGTCCCACGATCTTGAAGCCGCCATTGCCGAAGGTGCAACCATAGTCCGCATCGGCACGGCTATTTTTGGTGAAAGAAACTACGCATGAAAATTACCTTTCTGGGCGGCGGCAACATGGCCAACGCGCTAATCGGCGGCCTGTTGCAACAAGGCTTTGCCGCCGCCGACATGACCGTGATTGACCCCGGCGCCGAAGCGCGCGGCAAGCTGACACAGGCCTATGCGGTCAACTGCGTCGAATCAGCCGAAATGCTGAGCAGCATCGGCGACCTGTTAGTGCTTGCGGTCAAGCCACAGCAAATGAAGGACGCCGTTGCGCCGCTGGCCAGCAAACTTGGTGAAGCGCTGGTCGTCAGCATTGCCGCCGGGCTGGATCTGGCGACACTCTCGCGCTTCCTCGGCGGCCATCGCAAGATCGTTCGCTGCATGCCCAACACGCCAGCACTGATCGGCGCCGGCATCACCGGCCTCTGCCCGCTAGCCGAAGTAAGTGCTGACCAACGCGCCGCCGCCAATCGCGTACTGAGCGCCGTCGGCAGCACCGTCTGGATTGAGGACGAAAGCAAAATGGATGGCGTCACCGCCCTCTCCGGCAGTGGCCCGGCTTACGTTTTCCTGTTTATCGAAGCCATGCAGCAAGCCGCCGCCGAACTCGGCTTCACGCCGGAACAAGGCCGCCAACTCGCCATCGAAACCGTCCAGGGTGCGGCTGCGCTCGCCGCCCAATCAAGCGAGCCGGCCTCGGTGCTGCGCGAACGCGTCACCTCAAAAGGCGGCACCACCGAAGCCGGGCTCAACAAAATGGCTGAAATGGGCGTCAAAGCGGGCATTATTGCTGGCGTCAAAGCGGCCGAAGCCCGCGGCCACGAACTCGGCAAATTACTCGGAGCCGCCTGATGCAAGCCATTATTTTTCTGCTCGATTCCGTCATCAGCTTTTTCTGCGTCCTCTTCCTGCTCCGCTTCATGATGCAGGCGATGCGCGTTTCGTTTGCCGGCCAACCCGGCAACTTCGTCGTCGCCCTCACCAACTGGGCGGTCAAACCATTGCGCCGGATTATTCCCGGTATCGCCGGCCTCGACTGGTCCAGCGTCTTCGCCGCCTTCGCGCTACAACTCCTGCTCAGTGGTATTTTGATCGCCCTGTCCGGTCGCTTTGCCGAGCCTGACATCGCCGGGCTGGCCCTGATGGTTCTCTGGTTTGCGCTACGCGCCGTGCTCCGCCTCACCGTTTACATCATGATCGGCGCTTTGATCCTGCAAGCCGTACTCTCATGGATCAATCCCTACTCACCGCTCGCGGCCCCGGCACAGCAACTGACCCGCCCGATCCTCGATCCGATTCGCCGCCTGGTGCCGCTGATTGGCGGCATTGATCTCTCGCCGCTGGTTGCCATTCTATTGCTGCAAGTGGTTCTGATGTTCCTGTGAGCGAATGGTTTCGCCTCGCTGCTGACGGCAATATCACGCTGACGCTACATATTCAGCCGGGTGCCAAGAAGACGGAATTTGCCGGCCTACACGGCGATGCACTGAAAATCCGTCTATCGGCCCCGCCGGTGGACGGCAAGGCGAACGAAGCACTGATCAAATTCATTGCGACGACGCTGCATTTGCCAAAGGCGGCGGTCAACCTCAAAAGTGGGCAAACTTCGCGGCGCAAGGTCTTGGAAGTGAGCGGCACGACAGCCGAAGCCATCGTCCGCTTTGCGGATGCTTGAGGCAATTTTTGCCTGAAGAAGATTGCGGTATTACTTTGCCGTTGAACTAGCCGGCTTCGCGCCACCAGCAACACTTAATTCGCTTTTCAGTTTGGCAACGCTCTTATCGCCAAATCCTTTGACGTTTTTCAAGTCATCCAGCGACTTGAATGGCCCATTTTTGCTCCGATGATCAATGATGGCTTGAGCCTTACTGGGGCCAAGACCTTTGACAGTTTCCAGCTCATCGACCGTTGCGGTATTGATATTAATGGCGGCAAAAGCCAGGCTGATACTAGAAAGAAAAGCACAAATCAGGAACAGGAAGCGTTTCATCAGTTTTCCTTTGGTTTATGAATAAATTGACGTCGGCTACAGGTATTACCTGCAAGCCGACGCAAAAACATTCTAAACGACTATTCCATAGCAATATGCGCCGCAATGAAAGATCGCCGGGGAAACAACCTGCCGATGCCAGTTACTTTTGGATGAAAGAAATTCAACCTGGACGCGACGTAAATCGTAAAAAGTGGTTTAGTGGAACGCCCAACTAAACGCCACGGACCAGCGACATAATCTGGCCCATATCCAGATTTTCAGCCTTTTGACGCATCTGCGGCAAATACTGC
>JAUYQT010000184.1 GCA_030697085.1 Azonexus sp.
AGGGGATTGGTTGTGGTCATGGTTTCGCTGGGGACAATGAAAAAGGGCGGTTGAAACCGCCCGATGTTGTTTTAGAGAGTCTTGCCGGTCAGGCGTTCATACGCCTCGATGTACTTGGCGCTGGTCTTGGCGATGACGTCGGCCGGCAGCTTGGGGCCGGGGGCGACTTTGCCCCAGTCCAGCGTTTCCAGATAATCGCGGACGAACTGCTTGTCGTAGGACGGCGGGTTCTTGCCTTCTTCGTACTGATCGGCCGGCCAGAAACGGGAGGAATCGGGGGTCAGGGCTTCGTCGATCAGGAACAGCGTGCCGGCGGCGTCGATACCGAATTCGAACTTGGTGTCGGCGATGATGATGCCGCGCGTTGCGGCAAAGATGGCAGCTTCTTCGTAGAGGCGGATGGCCGCATCGCGGGCTTCGGCACAGAGTTGGGCACCGGTTTTGCCGGTGCCCTTGAGGGCTTCGGCCAGGGTCGTGTCACAGTTGGCGGCGGCTTGCTCGTAAGAAACGTTTTCGTCGTGATCGCCGACCTCAGCCTTGGTGGCGGGCGTGAAGATCGGGCTGGGCAGCTTGGTGGCCATTTTCAGGCCGGACGGCAGGGCGATGCCGCAGATGGCGCCGGTTTCCTGGTAATCCTTCCAGCCGGAACCGATGACGTAGCCACGAACGACGGCTTCAATCGGTAGCGGTTTCAAGCGTTTGACCACAACCGAGCGGCCACGCACCTGTTCGCGTTCGTTTTCGGCGACGACGGATTCCGGGTCGATGCCGGTCAATTGATTCGGCACGATATGACTGAGCTTCTCGAACCAGAAATTGGCGACAGCGGTCAGCACTTCGCCCTTGCGCGGAATTGGGTCGGGCAGGATGACATCGAAAGCCGAGAGGCGGTCGGTCGTAATAATCAGCAATTTATCGGCGTCGACCGCGTAAATATCGCGGACTTTGCCCTTGGAAAGGAGCGGCAGGCTGGTAATGGAGGACTGGAAAATAGGTGCGGTCACGGCAGATTTCCTGAAAACAAAAAGAGAATTATAAATTAACGCGAGGTCTCACCGGCTTCGGCGGCGAGTTTCTTGCGCATGCGGCGGGTTCCCCAGGCAACAACGCCGGCGATGACCGGAATTGAAATGGCGGTAATCACATCGGTATTGAGGTGATGCAGGTCCTTCGTGCCCTTGGCCAGATACTGCACCAGTTGCGAGCCGTAATAGGTCAGCACCACCACGGAGAGGCCTTCGACTGTTTCCTGCAGACGAAGTTGCAGGCGCGCCCGCTGATTCATCTGGCCGAGGATTTCCTGGTTCTGGTGTTCCAGTTCCATGTCGACGCGGGTGCGTAGCAGTTGGCTGGTGCGGGCGACGCGGCCGGAGAGTTCTTCCTGCCGGCGGCTGATCGCTTCGCAGGTGTTCATGGCCGGCAGCAGGCGGCGCTGCATGAATTCGTAGAAGGTGGGCAGGCCGGAAATGCGGCTTTCGCGCAGTTCCTCGATGCGCTGCATGACCAGGCCGTGATAGGCGTGGGCGGCACCGAAGCGGAATGTGGTGCGCGAGACAGAGTTTTCGACATCGGCAGCGAGGCGCGACAGTTTGTCGAGAACGAGGCGTTCTTCAGCCGGCGAACTGGTCTTGCCGATGTTTTCCATCAGCTCCGCCAGTTCCGTTTCGCCCGAATGCAGCCAGCGCCCGACTTCTTTGGCCACCGGCAG
>JAUYQT010000296.1 GCA_030697085.1 Azonexus sp.
AAACTGGCGCACCGTCATCTGGTTAAGCGTCAAGGTGCCCGTTTTGTCCGAACAAATAACGGTCGTACAGCCCAACGTTTCAACCGCCGCGAGCTTTTTGACAATAGCGTGGCGCCCGGCCATCCGCCGCATCCCGAGGGCCAAAGTCACCGTCACCACCGCGGGCAAGCCTTCGGGAATCGCCGCCACCGCCAGCGCAATAGCCGTCATCGCGGTTTGCAGCAAATCATCACCACGCGCCAGCCCGAGAACAAATATCAGTCCAACTACCAGGCCGGCAATGGCGGCCAGCCTTTTCCCCAGATGGTCGAGCTGAATTTGCAGCGGCGTCAGCGTCGCCTCGGTGCCGGCCAGCAAGCTCGCCAGACGCCCCATTTCTGTCTGCATGCCGGTCGCCACCACGACAGCTTCGAGCCGACCGCGGGTCATTACCGTATTCATATAAACCATGCAGTTACGCTCAGCCAGAATGGCGCTGGCAACCACCGCCGATGCCAGCTTGGCAACGGCCTGGGATTCACCGGTCAGTGCAGCTTCGGCGACTTCGGCTGAATGAGCGACGAGAATGCGGGCATCGGCCGGAATACGATCGCCCGCTTCGAGCAGGAGCAAATCGCCAGGCACCAGTTCGAGCGCCGGGATCTCGATCGTTTGCCCGGCACGCCGCACCCGGGCGACAGGCGCCAGCATGTTTTCCAGCGCGGCGAGCGCTGCTTCCGCCCGATGCTCCTGTAAAAAGCCCAGTACCGCATTGGCCAAAACGACCAAGGTAATGACAATCGCGTCTGTCAAATCTCCCACCAGCCCGGCCAGCAGTGCTGCGGCGAGCAGGATGAGGATGAGAAAACTTTTGAACTGATCGAAAAACTTGAGCCAGGCTGAACGCGGCGGCTTTTCAGCGAGACGGTTGGCGCCATACTCAACAAGTCGCGCCTGCGCCGTAGTAGCAGACAAGCCCTGGGCCGGATCAACATTCAATTGTGTAGCGGCAGATTCAGCTGATTCTGAATGCCAGTTTTTGAATGAAATTTTCATATACTTGCAGCAATATGCTGGCCGATGCCGGGAGGGTCTGGCCTTTCATTAAGCCACCAATCAGCATCGGCTTGCAAGCGTCTGAAGCTTTCCGCTTAGCTCACGCCAGCGTGTCCATCGGCACCAGAAAGTCCTTGCTGATACCACTTCCCAACATGTAAATGCGATCCATGAAATCGCTCAGCCATTCATGCAAACCATACGCCAAAATGTCTTCAACCCGACCATAGTGCAATTGTGCGTGCAGCAGGCCAACCTGGCGCAGCGTTTCGGCGGATTGACGATTGGCAATCATGTCGAGTGCCTTGATCACACCATTCATGCAGAAATGGAGCGAACGCGGCATATCATCACGCAGGATCAACAGTTCAGTGACGCGCTCCGGGGTAATGACATCACGGTAAACCTTGCGATAAACCTCAAAGGCCGAGACCGAGCGGAGCAGCGCCCCCCACTGGTAAAAATCGGTCGCGCCTTCATCGCCCTGTGGCCGCAAAACGTGATATTTAACGTCGAGGATACGCGCGGTATTGTCTGCACGTTCAAGTAAGGTGCCGAGGCGAATGAAGTGGTAAGCCTCATCCTGCAGCAGGGTACCAAGGGTCGTGCCGCGCGTCAGGGAGGAGCGCATTTTGACCCATTCAAAGTACTCGCCAATACCGGCATTGACGATTTGCTCGAAGGTCCTTTCCCGCGCTTCCAGCCAGGTGGCGTTCAGGGTTTCCCACATTTCTGCAGTCACCGTGCCGCGCACGGCATGAGCATTTTCTCGCGCCAGGCGCAGGCAGCTATAAATGGAGGCGTGGTTGTCAGCATCGCTGATCATAAAACGCAGCACATTTTCCGCGTTGACCGCAGCATATTTGGCGTAATAAGCCTCTTCCAGGCTGTTCAGTGCAATCACGGCATGCCAGTTCTGATTCGATGCGGCGAGAGATTGCGGCACCAGAGACATCTGCCAGGTGACATCGAGCAGACGGGCTAGATTTTCGGCACGTTCGGTATAACGTGACATCCAGAAAAGGTGGTCGGCAGTACGCGATAGCATGATCAGTTCTCCAGAACCCAAGTGTCTTTAGTACCGCCGCCCTGCGACGAATTAACCACCAGCGAGCCTTCAGTCAGCGCGACACGCGTCAGGCCGCCAGGAACCATATCGACGCACTTGCCCGAGGACAGCACGAAGGGACGCAGATCGAGATGACGCGGCGCGATGCCGGCCTCGACAAAGGTCGGACAATTTGACAGAGCCAAGGTCGGCTGGGCGATATAACCATCCGGCTTGGCGATCAGCAACTGACGAAAACGCTCGATCTCAGCCTTGCTGGCCGCCGGCCCAACCAGCATGCCGTAACCGCCAGCACCGTGCACTTCCTTGACAACCAGTTCGGGCAGATGAGCAAGAACGTATTTGAGTTCATCCGGCTTGCGACACATATGGGTCGGTACATTGTTCAAGCTCGGCTCTTCGCCCAGATAGAAGCGGATCATTTCCGGCACATAGGGGTAGATCGATTTGTCGTCAGCAACACCGGTGCCAATGGCATTCGCCAAGGTCACATTACCGGCCTGGTAAGCCCTGAGAATACCCGGCACGCCGAGGGTCGAGTCATCGCGAAAAACCAGCGGATCCATGAAGTCATCGTCAATCCGGCGATAGATAACATCAATTTTTTGCGGCCCTTGCGTTGTCTGCATATAAACCATTTCGTCCTTGACGAAAAGGTCGCGACCTTCAACCAGTTCAACGCCCATCTGTTGAGCGAGGAAGGTATGCTCAAAATAAGCACTGTTGTAAGCGCCCGGTGTCAACACCACGACGGTCGGATCACTCACCCCGGCCGGGGCAACTGCACGCAGCTTTTCCAGCAACATGTCGGGGTAGTGCTGAACCGGCGCCACCTTGTGTTCGGCAAAAAGTTCCGGGAAGAGACGCATCATCATTTTGCGGTCTTCGAGCATGTAGGAAACGCCCGACGGCACACGCAGATTGTCTTCCAGCACATAAAACTCGCCCGCGCCGGCGCGGACAATATCGACCCCGGCAATATGCGCATAGATGCCGCCCGGCACGTCGACACCCTTCATGACTGGACGGTACTGCGCGTTATTCAATATCTGCTCGGCAGGTATTTTCCCCGCCTGAAGAATCTCCTGATCATGGTAAATATCATGCAGGAACATGTTCAGCGCCTTGACCCGCTGCCGCAGACCGCTCTGCATGGACTTCCATTCGGCCGAAGGAATGATGCGCGGAATGATGTCAAAAGGAATGAGCCGCTCCTTGCCCGCCTCTTCGCCATAAACCGCAAAGGTAATGCCGACCCGATGAAAAGCCAGGTCGGCCTCAGCCCGCTTGCGCGCGATGCGCTCCGGCGGGGTCGCCCTGAGCCATTCATCGTAACCCTTGTAATGCGCCCGGACGCCGCCGTTGGCATCGGTCATTTCGTTATAGAAGTTCATAGTCGACTCGTCGTTGAGGATACTCTCGGTTCTAATTCAGCAGATTTCGTGCCACTGATTTAAAACCCCTGAAATCATTGAATCAAGACTCCCTGACATATGGCAATGCCCCATCACCGTGCGAGCAAATTCAAACTGGTGCATATAAAAAACCCGCCGGATCGCTCCGGCGGGTTTTTTGTACCCTTAACTACCAGAACGATCAGGCGCGTTCGAAGATCACCGCGATACCTTGACCACCACCGATACACATCGTGACCAGTGCATATTTACCGCCAATACGCTCAAGTTCATACAGCGCCTTGGTGGCAATGAAAGCACCGGAACAGCCAACTGGATGGCCGAGGGCGATAGCGCCGCCGTTCACGTTGGTCTTGGCCGGATCGAGGCCGAGCACCTTGGCCACCGTCAATGCCTGAGCAGCAAAAGCTTCATTCGATTCGATCACATCAATCTGATCCAGCGTCAGGCCAGCCTTTTTCAGAGCCAGCTTGGTTGCCGGGATCGGACCTTCGCCCATAACATCATTCGGCACACCGGCGACCGCGTAGGAAACCAGACGGGCCATTGCCTTGTGACCAGCCTTGGCAGCCACATCAGCCGCTGCCAGCACAAAGAAGGCAGCGCCGTCATTGATGCCGGAAGCGTTACCGGCGGTAACAGTGCCATCTTTCTTGAAGGCCGGCTTCATCTTGGCCAATGATTCCATTGTCGTATTGGACTTGACGTACTCGTCAGTGTCAAACACTACTTCACCCTTACGCGTCTGCTTGACGATCGGGAAGATCTGCGACTTGAAGCGACCTTCAGCAATAGCGACCGTAGCGCGACGCTGCGATTCAACCGCCAGCGCGTCCTGCTCTTCACGGGTAAAGCCATGCTTGGTCGCCAGATTTTCAGCGGTGATACCCATATGACCAACGCCAAACGGATCGGTCAGCACGGCAACCATCGAGTCGATGGCCTTGGTGTCACCCATCCGTGCGCCGCTGCGCAATGCCGGCAGCAGGTAAGCTGCCTTCGACATGACCTCAACACCGCCGCCAATACCGTAATCAGCATCACCGAGCATCAGGTTCTGGGCGGTGGTGACAATACCTTGCAAACCAGAGG
>JAUYQT010000535.1 GCA_030697085.1 Azonexus sp.
TTTAATTCAAGGCTGGAGATTTCTACGATATCGCCGGTTTCGTAGGTGATGGTGTTCCAGCCAATGTCGCCTCGGCGGCGATAGATTTCGACTTGGGCTTTGTCCTGGCTGACGAGCAAGTATTCCTTGCCGGATTGAGGCGTCGGTCATGGCAAATATTTCTCCGGCGATGTATTCATTGCGCACCGGGTTTTCGAGGTTGACCGCAACATATTGCCAATAAGCGTTACAAATGTTTCCCCTTCTGTTTGTGGCGCGCATTTGTTCGCAATTCATTATCCTTGCGGGGTTTTTGATGCCGGGCTGCTTATTTTCAGCCACCTCTTGAGGAGGCACTGATTTATTCCGTTCGCCCTGAGCTTGTCGAAGGGCAATCCCAGTGTTTTCAATGGCTTCGACAGGCTCAGCCCGAACGGTTCTGAATAAATCAGTGTTTCCCTAAGTTAACGGCTAGCACTGTCGCCTTCGGAAGTCTTCCATGAATTCGACCAGTTTTTCAACGGCTGCGAGTTGGAGTCCGTTATAGAGCGAGGCGCGGATGCCGCCGAGGCTGCGGTGGCCGCCGAGTCCGGAAAAGCCGGCGTTGAGTGCGGCGGTGAGAAATTTTTCCTCTTGCTCCTGGGTGGGCAAATTGAAGGCGACGTTCATTTTTGAACGGTCTTGCTCAGTGGCGTGACCGCGATAAAATTGATTGCTGCTGTCGAGGGCCTGGTAGAGCAATTGGGCTTTTGCGCTATTGATTTCTCCCATTGCGGCCAGACCGCCGATTTCATTGATGAGCCAGCGGGTGACGAGCAGGACGACGTAAATGGCAAAGACCGGCGGGGTATTAAATATGGAGTGGGCTTCGATCTGCGTTCGGTAGTCGAGAAAGCCGGGGAGGTTGTTCGGTGCATTTTTGAGTAATTCGTCTTTGACGACGACGACGGTGACGCCGGCTGGCCCGATATTTTTTTGGGCGTGGGCGTAGATCATTGAAAAACGTTCGAATTCGCCGGGGGCTGATAGGAAGTCGGAGGACATGTCGCAGATGCGCGGTACGTCGTCGCGTCCGAGGGTCCGGTTGAATTGCAGGCCTTCGACCGTTTCGTTCGAGATGTAGTGGAGATAGGGGGCGTCAGGGTGAAAGTCGAGTTCTTCATCACTGGGCAAGCGTTTGAAGGCGCTGGATTCGCCGCTCCATGCGACGTTGACCGGGCCAACGCGCCGTGCTTCCGGCAGGGCTTTGCCGCTCCAGTAGCCGGTGTGCAGATAGTCGGCGGCTTGGGTTTTGCCGGCAAGCAGGGTCATCGGTAACATTGAAAACTGTTGGGTGGCACCGCCTTGTAGGAAGAGGACGTGGTAGTTTTTCGGGAGATTCAGCAGTGTGCGGATGTTGTTTTCGAGCTCGCTCACCACGGCGGCGAACCAGTCCGAGCGGTGGCTGATGCCGAGAATGGATAGGCCAACACCTGGAACAGCGAGAATTGATTCCTGAACTTGTTGCAGGACACTTTCTGGCAGCGCACCTGGGCCGCCAGAAAAATTTAAGCTGTTCAGCGGGTTGCCGGGCATTTTTTCCATTATTTTGGCTCGCTGAGTGCGGCTTGGTGTGCGGTGCTTTGGTCGAATAAAAAGCGTTCGAAGGCCTGGCGGACTTTCAGCATGTGGCTTTGTTTGTAGGGGAAAAGCTCTGCGGGGTCCATGGCGTGGATGACCATGACGTGGTCGATCTCAAAGATGAGTAATTCTCCCGCCGGGGTTTCGGCGCAGTCGATGGCGACATAGTCGAGTTTTGAGCGTTGATGGATGGCGGCGAGCGCCGGGCGATGGCGCGCGGCAAACTCGGCAAAGTTGGCCATGAATGCAGCTTCTTCGGCCCGTTTGGCGCTGTCTTCATACATCCCGGCATTGAGGTAGTGAATCATCCAGTGGCTGGAGATGCCCATGTGGCAGGCAAATGGTTGACCATCAATGAGGGCGATTCGGTATTTTCTGAATAAG
>JAUYQT010000333.1 GCA_030697085.1 Azonexus sp.
CCAACCTGAATATTCCCGATGCGGTGCAGCCCTGGGACACGACGGAACAGCGCGCTTACGGCCGTCCGTCGCGCATCGCTTCGGCGCTCGACATCATGCTCGAAGGCCCGATTGGCGCAGCAGCGTTCAACAACGAATTCGGTCGCCCGAATTTGACCGGCTATTTCCGTACCTATGAGCAGGACGTGGCCGGTACGGTGCGCGGCTACCACAAGCCGATCATGATCGCCGGTGGCTTGGGCAGCATTCAGGCCGAGCAGTCGTTCAAGGATGAAACCTTCCCGGTCGGCACCAAGTTCGTGCAACTGGGCGGCCCTGGCATGCTGATCGGCCTGGGCGGCGGTGCCGCTTCGTCGATGACGGCCGGTGCTAATGCCGAAGACCTCGATTTCGCCTCGGTCCAGCGTGGCAACCCGGAAATCCAGCGCCGGGCGCAGGAAGTCATTGACCGCTGCTGGCAGCTGGGCAAGAACAATCCGATTCTTTCGGTGCACGACGTCGGCGCCGGCGGCGTTTCCAACGCCCTGCCGGAACTGGCCCACTCGGGCGGCGTCGGCGCTATTTTCGATCTGCGCAAGGTGCCGACCGAAGAGCCGGGTATGTCGCCGGCCGAAATCTGGTCGAACGAATCGCAGGAACGGTACGTGCTGGCCATTCCGGCTGACCGCATCGCCGAATTCCAGGCCATGTGCGAGCGCGAGCGCTGCCCGTTTGCCGTGGTTGGCGAAGCGACCGGCGACGGCCATCTGACCGTGACCGATGCCCATTTCGGCGTCAATCCGGTCGATATGGAAATGGAAGCATTGCTCGGCAAGCCGCCGCGCATGACGCGCGACGTGACGCACCAGCCGGAAAGCTTCGTTTCCTTTGATGCCGCCTCCGTCGAAATGAAGGAAGCCGCCTATCGGCTGTTGCGTCTGCCGACCATCGCCGACAAGACTTTTCTGATTTCCATCGGCGACCGCTCGGTCGGCGGTATGACCGCCCGCGATCAGATGGTCGGCCCGTGGCAGGTGCCGGTGGCCGACGTTGCGGTGACGACGATGGGCTATCAAGGTTATTTGGGCGAAGCTTTCGCCATGGGCGAGCGCACGCCGCTGGCCGTGTTCGATGCGCCGGCTTCCGGCCGCATGGCGATCGGTGAAGCGCTGACCAATCTGGCTGCTGCCGACATCGGCGAGCTCGGCAAGGTCAAACTCTCCGCCAACTGGATGGCGCCGTGTGGCGTGCCGGGTGAAGATGCCCGCCTGTTCGATACCGTGGCGGCAGTTTCCGAGCTGTGCAAGTCAATTGGCGTGTCGATTCCGGTCGGCAAGGATTCGCTGTCGATGCGCACCGCCTGGGAAGATCAGGGCGTCAAGAAGCAGGTTGTTTCGCCGCTTTCCCTCGTCATCACCTCGTTTGCTGCGGTCGACGACGTGCGCAAGACCAAAACCCCGCAACTGGCTGTCGATCAGGGTGAAACCGATATCCTGCTGCTTGACCTCGGCAAGAACCGCCTCGGCGGCTCGGCGCTGGCGCAGGTTTACAACGCCACCGGCAACGATGCCCCGGACGTTGACGATCCGGCCAAGCTGAAGGGCCTGTTCGATGCCGTGCAAAAGCTGAACCGCGACGGCCTGCTGCTCGCCTACCACGACCGTTCCGATGGCGGCCTCTTCGTTGCGGCTTGCGAAATGGCCTTCGCCAGCCGGCGCGGCGTATCGCTCGATCTCGATGGTATTTGTTTCGACGCCCAAGCCTGCGATATCGACGGTAGCGAAAAACGCCCCGATCTGATGGCCGGCCGCGACTTTGAAAATATGGTCAAGGTGCTGTTCAACGAGGAACTCGGTGCGCTGATCCAGATTCGCCGTGATGACCGCGCACAGGTGACGCCGATCCTGCGTGCTTGCGGCGTGCCGTATCATTTTGTCGGCACTCTGAACGACTGGGACGAAATCCGCGTCACCCGCAACGCCAAGCGCGTGCTGCGGGAAAAGCGTGTTGATCTGCAACGCGCCTGGTCGGAAACCAGTTACCAGATGCAGACGTTGCGCGATAACCCGGATTGCGCCCAGCAGGAATTCGACCGCATCCTCGACCTTACCGATCCCGGCCTGACGCCGAAGGTAACTTTCGATGCGCAGGAAGATTTCACCAAGGTCTATCTGCAAGTCAGCGACCGGCCGCGTGTCGCCATCCTGCGCGAGCAGGGCGTCAACAGCCATTACGAAATGGCTGCGGCGTTCGACAAGGCCGGCTTTGCTGCGGTCGACGTCCATATGAGCGATATTTTGAGTGGCCGCGTCAGCCTCAAGGACTTCAAGGGTCTGGTCGCCTGCGGCGGTTTCTCCTACGGCGACGTGCTCGGCGCCGGTCAGGGCTGGGCCAAGACCATCCTGATGCACGACGGCTGCCGCGACGAATTCGCCGCCTTCTTCAACCGCAAGGACACCTTCGCCCTCGGCGTCTGTAACGGTTGCCAGATGATGAGCGCGCTCAAGGCGATCATTCCCGGTGCCGAACACTGGCCGGCTTTCCGCCGCAATCAGGTCGAGCAGTTCGAAGCCCGTTTTGTGATGGCTGAAGTGATGGAATCACCGTCGCTATTCTTCCGGGGCATGGCAGGCTCGCAAGTGCCGATCGTCGTTTCGCACGGCGAGGGCAGGGCAGTGTTTGACAATGCCGACGACCAGGCTAATGTGCTGTCCGCCGTGCGCTATGTTGATAACAAGGGCGAACCGACCGAAGCCTACCCGTACAACCCGAACGGTTCGCCGGGCGGTTTGACGGCGGTGACCACCGAAGACGGCCGCTTCACGATCATGATGCCGCACCCGGAACGCGTCTTCCGCACCGTGCAGATGTCGTGGCACCCGGAGAACTGGGGCGAGGATTCGCCGTGGATGCGGATGTTCCGCAACGCTCGTCGCTGGGTCGGCTAAAGCGGTTAGCTTGAAAACTAAAAAGGAACGCTCCGGCGTTCCTTTTTTTTGGGCTGTTTTCTTCAGCTTCCGGCTGCTGCCTACACCGAGGCGCGATTCATGATGATTGCCAACTCAGGGTAATAGGCCAGCCGGCTGATTTCGAGGTGTCTGCCGATTTCAATTGATTTGATCACATCACGGGCGGCAGCCGATTCTTCCGCCAGGTTCGGGAAGGCGTGGGCCGCGTCTACGGCCGAAAATAGCGTCATCAGCAGCTTGCCGCAGGCTTTGTAGTAATCCGGGTCGAGTCGAATATATTTTGCGCCACCATCGCAGGCATCAAGATAAGCCGCGGCAGTTCTTGCGGTCATCTCAAGTGAATTCAGGTTGCTTTGGCTTAAATCAGACATGGCGGCGCTCCTTCTCGGGTGTTGCA
>JAUYQT010000337.1 GCA_030697085.1 Azonexus sp.
CTCCAATGTCGCACTGTTTAATCCTGTTACCCAGAAGGCCGATCGTGTCGGTTTTAAGTTGCTTGATGATGGTCGCAAAGTTCGCGTGTTCAAGTCGAACGGCGAGCTGGTAAGTGCATAAGGAGTGATCATGGCGCGTTTGCAAGAGTTTTATAAGGAAACCGTTGTTGCCGAGCTGACAAAGCAGTTTGGTTACAAGTCGGTTATGGAAGTGCCGCGTATCACAAAAATCACCCTTAATATGGGTGTGGGTGAGGCGGTTGCTGATAAAAAAGTGCTCGACAATGCCGTTGGTGATATGCAGAAGATTGCCGGGCAAAAGCCGGTTACCACCAAGGCTCGGAAGTCAATAGCTGGCTTCAAGATTCGTGATGGCTACCCGATTGGCTGCATGCTCACTTTGCGCGGTCCGCGTATGTTTGAGTTTTTGGACCGTCTGGTTACTGTTGCGTTGCCGCGGGTTCGTGACTTTCGCGGTGTTTCTGCTAAGGGGTTTGACGGCCGTGGTAATTACAACATGGGCGTGAAAGAGCAAATCATCTTTCCGGAAATTGAGTACGACAAAATTGATGCTCTGCGGGGTATGAATATCAGTATCACCACAACCGCGAAGACGGATGCAGAGGCAAGAGCCCTGCTGGCAGTTTTCAAATTTCCGTTCAAGAATTGAGGTAGTCATGGCAAAACTTGCTCTGATAAACCGCGAAGAAAAGCGTCGCAAGATGGTCGCGCAGTACGCAAAAAAGCGTGCAGCTCTTGAGGGGGTCATTAACGATGTCAGCCTCTCCGATCAGGAGCGTTACGACGCTCGTCTGAAGCTTCAGGCTCTGCCGCGTAACTCTAGCGCTTCCCGTCTACGTAACCGTTGCCAGCTGACTGGTCGCCCGCGTGGGGTTTTTCGTAAATTTGGTCTGTGCCGACACAAAATTCGTGAGCTTGCCTTCAGTGGCGAGATCCCGGGTGTTGTTAAAGCCAGCTGGTAATTAGGAGATTCAGAAATGGCTATGAGCGATCCGATCGCGGACATGCTAACTCGCATCCGCAACGCCCAGCTCGCCGAGAAGGCGTCTGTCTCCATGCCGTCTTCTAAGGTGAAGGTAGCAATTGCTGCCGTGCTTAAAGAAGAAGGCTACGTTGAGAAATTTTCGGTTAATCCGGCGGGCGGTAAGCCTGTCCTCGATATTGAACTCAAGTATTATGCTGGTCGTCCGGTAATTGAGCGTATTGAGCGTATTTCAAAGCCGGGTTTGCGTATTTATAAGGGCTGTGAAGATATCCCTCGTGTCATGAACGGTTTGGGAGTCGCGATTGTTTCGACGCCTAAAGGTGTAATGACTGATCGCAGGGCTCGCGCTAGCAAGGTCGGCGGCGAAGTTCTTTGCATCGTTGCATAAGGAGGGTATCGATGTCTCGTATTGGTAAAAATCCCATTATCCTTCCCGCTGGCGTTGAGGTTTTGGTGGCGGAGCAAATTACTGTAAAGGGGCCGCTAGGCGTCCTGAAGGCATTTGCTCACCCGTCAGTAACTGTCGCTGTTGAAGGCCAAAGCGTCACCGTTTCCAAGGTTGATGGTGCTGTTAATTCCAGCGCCATGTGGGGCACTATGCGTGCCAACCTCAACAACATGGTAACCGGTGTCTCAAAAGGGTTTGAAAAGAAACTCCAGCTGGTTGGCGTGGGTTATCGAGCTCAGGCTCAGGGTGATACGCTGAATTTGTCGCTAGGGTTTTCGCATCCAGTGGCGCACAAGATGCCCGTTGGTGTAAAAGTTGAGTGTCCGACCCAGACTGAGATCCTGATCAAGGGATCTGATAAGCAACAGGTCGGCCAGGTTGCTGCCGAAGTCCGCGCATATCGGAAGCCTGAGCCCTACAAAGGCAAGGGTGTTCGTTATTCGGACGAAGTGGTTGTTATCAAGGAAACCAAGAAGAAGTAAGGGTGGCATATGTTTAACAAGAAACAAGCGCGTCTGCGCCGCGCCCGCAAAACCCGGGCCAAAATCGCCGAGCTTAAAGCTGTCCGCTTGTGCGTTAATCGAACGAACTGCCACATTTACGCCCAAATTATCTCGCCATGCGGTGGGTTGGTTTTGGCTTCGGCTTCTACCCTGGAAACAGGTGTCCGCAAAGATGTTGCTAATGGTGGCAATAGGGCTGCGGCAACTACTGTCGGTAAATTAATTGCCGAGCGCGCTAAGGCCGCCGGCATTGAGCAAGTTGCGTTCGATCGCTCCGGGCTGCAGTTTCATGGTCGCGTTCAGGCGCTAGCTGAAGCTGCGCGTGAAGCTGGTCTGAAGTTTTAACCGACGGCAAAGGACAAGGTTAATAAATGGCTAAACCAGAAAGAAGTAAGCGTCCTCAGCAGGCAGAAAAGCCTGATGATGGCATGCGCGAGAAAATGGTCGCTGTCAATCGCGTTACCAAGGTGGTTAAGGGCGGCCGTATCCTCGGCTTTGCTGCTTTGACCGTTGTTGGGGATGGTGATGGCAGTATCGGTATGGGCAAGGGTAAGTCGCGTGAGGTTCCTGTTGCCGCTCAAAAGGCAATGGACGAGGCTCGTCGCAAGATGGCAAAAGTCAGCCTAAAAAATGGTACGGTTCATCACACGGTTATGGGCCGTCATGGTGCCACAACCGTAATGATTCAGCCTGCACCGGAAGGTACCGGTATTATTGCTGGTGGCGCGATGCGAGCTGTTTTTGAGGTGGTTGGTGTGACTAATGTAGTCGCCAAAGCCCACGGTTCAACGAATCCTTACAACATCGTGCGTGCCACTATTGATGGATTGTCAAAAGTTAACACGCCATCGGAAATCGCTGCCAAACGTGGTTTGTCAGTTGAGCGGGTATTGGGGTAAGTCATGGCCGAAAACCGAATCAAAGTTAAGCTCGTAAAAAGTATTATTGGTACGAAGCAAGATCATCGCGCTACTGTGCGTGGTTTGGGCTTACGCAAGTTGAATAGCACTTCAGAACTTGAAGATACGCCAGCGGTTCGTGGCATGATCCAAAAAGTTCAATATTTAGTGAAGGTTGAGGGTTAAGCCATGCGTTTGAATACCATCAAGCCGGCAGAGGGCTCAAAAAAGGCTGCCAAGCGTGTTGGGCGCGGTATTGGCTCTGGGCTCGGCAAGACCTGTGGTCGTGGTCATAAGGGCCAAAAATCGCGTTCTGGCGGCTTCCATAAAGTGGGTTTTGAAGGCGGCCAAATGCCTTTGCAACGTCGCTTGCCTAAGCGTGGCTTTAATTCGATGACGCGAGCTCGTAACTACGAAGTTCGTCTTACCGACCTCGATCGTTTGCCTATCGATGCAATTGATTTGCTCGCTTTGCAAGCCGCGGGCATCGTGCCTGGTGATGCGCTATCTGCGAAAGTTATTCTTTCCGGGGCAATTACCCGCAAGGTAACCCTCAAGGGTGTCGGTGCGACCAAGGGTGCAAAGGCAGCTATTGAAGCTGTCGGCGGCTCGGTCGCTGAGTAAGTCTGGGAAAGGTAAGAACGTTGGCAGCAAATCCCAATACCGTAGGCAAGGGTGGAAAGTTCGGCGATCTTAAACGCCGTCTTTTATTTCTTCTTGGCGCGCTCGTCGTGTATCGCCTTGGCGCGCATATTCCGGTACCCGGAATTGATCCCAACGTTCTATCCGATCTTTTTAATTCTCAGCAAGGTGGCATCTTGGGCATGTTTAACATGTTCTCGGGTGGCGCTTTGTCACGATTTACTATTTTTGCATTGGGAATCATGCCGTACATTTCGGCCTCGATTATCATGCAATTGATGAGCGTCGCAAGTCCTCAGCTTGAAGCATTGAAGAAAGAGGGCGAGTCAGGTCGGCGGAAGATTACTCAGTACACCCGTTATGGCACGCTGGGATTAGCGCTTTTCCAAGGTTTGGGGATAGCAGTTGCTCTTGAAGCGCAAGCTGGTTTGGTTAATGATCCAGGAATGATGTTTAGATTGACCACGGTTTCAACGTTGGTTACCGGTACGATGTTTCTAATGTGGCTGGGTGAGCAAATTACCGAGCGTGGCTTGGGTAATGGTATCTCTATCATTATTTTCGCAGGTATCGCTGCTGGGTTGCCGAGCGCGATTGGTGGGCTTTTAGAATTGGTGCGTACTGGTGCTATGCATCCATTAACTGCCATTGTTATCTGTTTGCTTGTTGTTGCCGTTACTGCCTTCGTGGTTTTTGTTGAGCGTGGGCAGCGCAAGATATTGGTTAATTATGCCAAGCGCCAGGTTGGTAATAAGGTTTATGGTGGCCAAAGTTCACACCTGCCACTAAAGTTAAATATGGCTGGCGTTATCCCGCCCATTTTCGCCTCATCGATTATTTTGTTCCCGGCTACTGTTGCTGGCTGGTTTGGCTCCGGTGAGTCGATGCGTTGGCTAAAGGATGTTGCGGGTACGCTTTCTCCTGGACAGCCGATCTATGTAATGCTTTATGCCGCTGCGATTATTTTCTTTTGTTTTTTCTACACGGCTCTTGTTTTTAATTCAAAAGAGACGGCTGAAAATCTTAAGAAGAGTGGGGCTTTCGTTCCGGGTATTCGACCCGGGGAGCAGACGGCTCGGTATATTGATAAAATTCTTACCCGCTTGACCCTTATTGGTGCGGCGTACATTACAATTGTCTGCTTGTTGCCCGAGTTTTTGATTTTGAAGTGGAATGTTCCCTTCTATTTCGGTGGTACCTCGCTATTGATCATCGTTGTCGTAACTATGGATTTCATGTCACAGGTTCAGGCTTATGTCATGTCTCACCAATATGAAAGTCTCTTGAAGAAAGCAAATTTCAAGGGCGCGCCAATGATGAAATGATTTTATTCTGAATACCGTATGTATTGATCGCGGTAGTCTGACGTGCTGAAGTATTCGCACTTATTGGTTAATGGAGGCGTAATTTTTTTGCGCCAAGTTCAAAGTTCTCTACGCAATAAACCGCAGGGCAAGGAATCACGGCTGCTTCCAAGTTCTCGCAGATGAGGAGTAAGACATGAAAGTTCATCCTTCAGTGAAGCGCATTTGCCGTAACTGCAAAGTCGTCCGTCGCAAGGGTGTCGTGCGCGTCCTTTGTAAAGACCCACGTCATAAGCAGCGCCAGGGTTAATTCTTTGTCGAATTCGGCATTTTTAATTTTAGAAATATTGGAGTGATTCGATGGCCCGTATTGCAGGGGTAAACATTCCGAACCATCAGCATGCCGAGATCGCGTTAACTGCGATTTATGGCATCGGCCGTACCCGCGCACAGAAAATCTGTGATGCAGTCGGGGTTGTTCGTTCAACAAAAATGAAAGACCTGTCCGATTCGGACATGGATCGTCTGCGTGACGAAGTCGGTAAGTTCACCGTTGAAGGTGATCTGCGTCGAGAAGTCACGATGAACATCAAGCGACTGATGGACCTTGGTTGCTACCGTGGTTTGCGTCACCGCAAGGGTCTCCCTTGCCGTGGTCAGCGCACCCGTACCAACGCACGTACTCGCAAGGGTCCGCGCAAGGCCATCGCTGGCAAGAAGTAATAGGGACAGAACATGGCAAAGACTGCTACGAAAGTTCGCAAAAAGGTTAAAAAGAACATTGCTGAGGGCATCGCCCATATTCACGCTTCGTTTAATAACACCATCATTACCATCACCGATCGTCAAGGTAACGCCTTGTCGTGGGCTACTTCAGGCGGTGCCGGTTTCCGTGGTTCGCGTAAGTCCACACCATTCGCGGCGCAGGTTGCAGCTGAGGCTGCTGGCAAAGCCGCTCAGGAATGCGGTGTAAAAAATGTTGAAGTGCGCATCAAGGGCCCCGGCCCAGGTCGCGAATCCTCTGTCCGTGCGCTTAACGCGCTTGGTATGAAGATTACTTCAATATCTGACGTGACGCCGGTGCCGCATAACGGTTGCCGTCCGCCTAAAAAGCGCCGCATTTAAGGAGAAAGACAAGTGGCTCGTAATCTCGATCCGAAATGCCGTCAGTGTCGCCGCGAAGGCGAAAAGCTGTTCCTGAAGGGCGAAAAATGTTTTACCGACAAGTGTGCTATTGAGCGTCGCTCGTATGCACCTGGTCAACATGGTCAAAAATCTGGCGCTCGTTTGTCTGATTATGGTGTGCATTTGCGCGCCAAGCAGAAGATTCGCCGCGTTTATGGCGTGCTTGAAGGGCAGTTCCGTAGAGTGTTTGCTGAAGCTGATCGTCGTAAAGGTCAGACCGGCGAAAATCTGCTGCAGTTGCTTGAGGCTCGTCTTGACTCCGTTGCCTACCGTATGGGCTTTGCTGCTTCCCGTAGCGAGTCACGTCAGATCGTTCGTCACAATGGCGTTCTGGTCAATGGTAAGCGCGTCAATATTCCTTCCTATCTGGTCAAGGTCGGTGATGTTGTACAACTGACTGATCGCTCTCGTGCGTCCCTGCGTTGCAAAGCTGCTCTCGAAGCTGCTGAGTCTCGTGGGTTCCCGGAGTGGGTGGCGGTTGACGCCAAAGAAGGCAAGGGCACGTTTAAGGCAATGCCGCAGCGCTCTGAGCTGCCATCTACCTTGAACGAAGGTCTTGTCATCGAACTTTATTCGAAGTAAGCACTGAGCAGAGGAATTTTAGCCCATGCAAAGCAGTGGACTTCTGAAACCCCGCATTATTGATGTGCAGAGCGTTTCGCCCGTGCAAGCCAAGGTAGTCATGGAGCCGTTTGAACGCGGCTACGGACATACCCTTGGTAACGCATTGCGCCGCATTCTGCTTTCGTCCATGCCAGGTTACGCGCCGACGGAAGTTGGCATCGAAGGTGTGCTTCATGAATACTCAACCGTTGATGGTGTTCAGGAGGATGTCGTCGACATTCTTTTAAACCTCAAAGGCGTGGTATTCAAGTTGCATAACCGCGACGTTGTAAACCTCAATTTGGTCAAGGAAGGTGAAGGCCCTGTTCGTGCTGGTGATATTGATTTGCCGCACGATGTGGAAATCATCAATCCGGAGCATGTGATTGCTCACCTTTCTGTGGGTGGCAAGCTGGCCATGGAAATCAAGGTCGAAAAGGGCCGTGGTTATGTGCCGGGCAATGTGCGTAACCTGGGTGACTCCAAGACCATCGGTAAGCTTGTTCTTGATGCTTCGTTTAGTCCGATTCGGCGTGTTGCTTATTCGGTCGAGAGCGCTCGTGTTGAACAACGTACCGACTTGGATAAGCTAATCGTCGATATCGAAACTAATGGTGTTGTCGAGCCAGAAGAGGCGATTCGTTACGCTGCACGTGTGCTGATGGAACAGCTCTCGGTGTTTGCTGATCTTGAAGGGACGGCTCCAATCGCCGAAGCTTCCAAGCCGGCGCAGGTGGATCCTGTCCTCTTGCGACCAGTGGATGATCTCGAACTGACAGTTCGCTCCGCGAATTGCCTTAAGGCTGAGAACATTTACTACATCGGCGATCTGATTCAGCGTACTGAGAACGAACTTCTCAAGACCCCAAACCTGGGTCGCAAGTCGCTTAATGAGATCAAGGAAGTCCTGGCATCTCGTGGCTTGACGCTTGGCATGAAACTGGAGAACTGGCCGCCCGCTGGTCTGGAAAAAGTCTAAATGACTGATTCCTGCCCGGACCGTCCAGGGACGCTTGCAGAATATAGAAAGGACTAACCATGCGTCACCGCAGTGGATTACGTAAACTAAACCGTACCAGCAGTCATCGCCTTGCGATGCTGCGCAACATGACTGTTTCCCTGCTTCGGCACGAGGCTATCAAGACCACCTTGCCTAAAGCCAAGGAGCTTCGTCGTGTTGTCGAACCGATGATTACCCTCGGCCGTACGCCGACGCTTGCTAACAAGCGTTTGGCTTTCGACCGTTTGCGCGACCGCGAAATTGTGGTCAAGCTGTTTGCTGAAATTGGCCCACGTTATGCCCAACGTCCGGGCGGCTACCTTCGTATTTTGAAGTGTGGCTTCCGTGTTGGCGATAACGCACCGATGGCATTTGTTGAATTGGTTGATCGTCCGGAACCCGCCGAAGCGGTGGAAATCGACGAAAACGCTGCTTAATAGTCTGCGTTTAGGTTCGAGAAAGGCCGGGATTAGTCCCGGCTTTTTTTGTTCACAATTTTGTTCTTGGGATGAGTATTCCTTGGCTGTTGTTTTCTATCACCGCTCAACATTGTTTTTTCGGGAGCCTTTGACTGCTGAGATTCTCGGCACCAATCAAGGGCAATCAATCAGCATCAGTGAGACATCGTCTGCCGCTACGGTGTTGGCGAGGTGTTTTTCAAGTGCTGTTTCGATTCGCATAAAGCGATTTTGCGGCGATGAGTTGGCGGTTGCCTCCATGATGCCGTCGACCCCAAACTGATTGCCCTCCGTATTGCTGGCTTCAAGCAGGCCATCTGAGCAGACCAGTAATTGACTTTCTGTTTCCCAGTCAAAGCAAATTGGGGTGCAGGAGAGAGATTGGTTATCGACGATGCCGAGCGGTAGGTTGGTCGATAAAAATTCACGGGTTTTTCGTCCCCATCGATCGAACAGGAAGGCGGGTGGGGTGCCGCCCACCCAAATTTCACCGGTCTTTCCAATTTCATCGAGAGAAATCAGGGTTGTTGCGACGAAGCGACCTACCGGTATCGATTCCTTCAGTTGTTGATTCAGTTCGCTGATGATTTCCCGCACCGGATGATTGCGCCGGGTTAGCCGGTAAAAAATTGCCAGCACCGGGAGGACGCTGATCGCTGCAGCAAGTCCATGCCCCGTGGCATCGGCGAGCAGCGCATAGAAGCGGCCCTCTGGTGAGCGAGAGGCGGCGACGATATCTCCGCTGAAGTTTTCTGCAGCAATGAC
>JAUYQT010000365.1 GCA_030697085.1 Azonexus sp.
TGTGAGGCTCTCCTGCTGCAGCTTGTGATGTTCGATCGTGGCACCTTGGCCAAGCATGATTTCGGTCACCGCATTGGTGAAGTAACTGCTATCTCTCACTGCCACATGGTGTTCGACAATGCTGGCCGAACTCCCTGCTTCGGCCAATACCAGATTGCGCGGCTGGATCGCCAGGCCGGCTTCCGTGGCGATGAAAAGGAGCTGGATCGGTGCTTTGACGACAGCCCCTGGCGGCAGATGGACATAGGCACCATCGGCCATGAAGGCCAGGTTCAGGTCAGTAAAGGCTGAAGACGGGTGGAAGATGACCAGTGCTTCTTCCAGACCCTGTGGATTCTGGTCGAGGCGATAGGCGAGGCTGCTCAGCAATACACCCTGCGGCAGGTGGCCAGGACGACACAGTTCAGGTTCCAGGCGGCCGTTGACGAAGACCAGCAAATGACTGTCGGGCAGGGCATGGGTGTTGACCTGAGCGGCCAGAAACTCCGGGTAGGGGGCCGGCAGCACATTGAAACGCCCTTTTTCGATGCTGGCTACATTGGTGTATTTCCAGTCCTCCTCGCGCTGGGTCGGAAAGCCCTGCTGGACAAAACGCCCGATCGCCTCGGCCCGGGCCTGGCGCAACCAATCCAGCCGTTGGCCAGGCAATACGCCGGAAACGCGCCTGAACGCCCCCAGGTAATCGGCGGTGGAACCCGGTTCGCGCGCATTCATGGTTATGCCGCCGCCGGTTTGGCATAGCCGGTGCGTTCTAGTTCGATGGCCAGTTCCCGGCCACCGGAACGGGCAATACGTCCTTCGGCCAGGACATGAACCTGATCCGGCACCACATAGTCGAGCAGGCGCTGGTAATGGGTGACCAGAATGGTGGCACGCTGCGGGCTGCGCAGCCCGTTGATGCCGGCAGCCACGACTTTCAGGGCGTCAATATCGAGACCGGAATCACTTTCGTCGAGGAGGGCGAGCGTCGGCTCCAATAGCGCCATTTGCAGGATTTCGTTGCGTTTCTTCTCGCCGCCAGAAAAGCCTTCATTGACCGGCCGGTAAAGCAGGCTTTCATCCATGCCCATCAGTTTGAGCTTGGCCCGGATCAGGGCGAGGAAATCAATGGCGTCGAGTTCTGGCTGGCCGCGGTGGCGGCGCTGGGCATTGAGGGCGGCCTTGAGGAAATAGACATTGACCACGCCGGGAATTTCCACGGGATACTGGAAGGCGAGAAAAATTCCTTGCCGCGCCCGGTCTTCCGCCGCCATGTCGAGCAGATTGCTGCCCTGGTACAAGACTTCGCCGGCAGTCACCTCATAGCCTTCGCGGCCGGCCAGCACATGGGCCAGGG
>JAUYQT010000383.1 GCA_030697085.1 Azonexus sp.
GTGGCGAAACAATGCGGATCGTATCGATACTGGCATCTGCCGAGTCACCCCACTTAATGTCACTGAGCAGCAACTGCGGCCACGGGAAAAAAGTCACACCTATATGCGCAATTTGTACCGGGGTCTGTAAAAACCGGGAAGCAGCCGCCTCAAAAGCTGGAATCAGATGGGCATAGGGATAAAAGAAAGCCAGCCCGAAGAGGGAAATTGCAAGAATAATGACGCCGAACAGGCTCCGTTGTAAAACGCGAAACCAGCGCCCGGTTTGATCAAGTCTTGACTCGACGCCATCTTCTTTTTTGATCTTGATAGCAGGTGAGTCGAACTTGCCAACACTCTGAAGAATCGGCTTTCTAAATGCCGAGAAAGGGCCCGCGCCGATGCTTTTATCACCCACCTCGAACAAACCAACAGATTTAGGGCCAAAGGTCGAAAATTCTGACATATCCGACGGTGCTTCCTGTCCGCCCGTCCACCAATCCTGAGTCTTATCCATACCCGGCGTAATGAATCCACGCGCCGCCAATTCGCGCAGCGCGTCTTCAACCAGTTGCAGACTGCCAATTTTCGCTGCCATATCAGCAACGCTCAACTTCCCATCAACCTGAACCAGGACCATCCGCAAGTTGCGCTCAACAACAAGCCCACTTTGCCTAACTGCCTCATCCCCGATCGGGGTTTTTACATAAACAAGTCCAGAATCCATACTCAAATATTTTTCTTCGTAAAAAAGCCAAAAAAAACTTGCCAGAAGACGAACCGCCCCCTATAATGTGGGCCTCTGTTCCTCGATAGCTCAGTTGGTAGAGCGCCGGACTGTTAATCCGTAGGTCCCTGGTTCGAGCCCAGGTCGGGGAGCCAGAGAAAAAAGCCATTAGCCCAATCCACAAGGTTGGGCTTTTTGCATTTTGTGATCAGCTTAAGCGCGGAAAAGCCAGCTTTCATTGCCGTCCAGGATGACTGATAAATAAGGGAATGCATCATAGCACTCGACGTTCTCGCTCCTCCCGGAATGCAGTATTAGCAAGAACCCAAGCTCGATGCGCAACCCGGCCTAACTCAAGCTTGCGCAATCACCGATTGCTTATCATTCCAGTTTTTGGGAGCTCCAGACTTGGCAAACTGGCACACATATGACCATTATGGCTACGCGCTAACGGCCGTTCTGGGCACCTTCGCCGCGGTAGCAGTCATTCATTGGCTCATGCGCCGCTCACCTTGGGCAAATTGGCTCCGTTCGCTACAGGGTGTCGCGCCACCTTTCATCAACATCATCGGCGTTTTATTTGGTTTGACGCTGGCCTTTCTAGCCAATGACACCTGGAACGCCCACGATCGCGCAATGAATGCAGTCTATAAAGAGGCAGATGCACTGCGTAGCCTGATCGCCCTTTCCAGACACCTTGAGCCGCCGCTGCAGAAAAGAATAGGCGCTGCTCTCACCGACTATGCTCAAGCCACTGCTGCGGAATGGCCTTT
>JAUYQT010000426.1 GCA_030697085.1 Azonexus sp.
TCACTCTCGTCCCGCTCTATTTACTGGCCTATCAAATTGGCCGGCTAATCATCGGGGAAAGCAACGGATTCCTGGCGCCACCAGATTTTAGTATGACCAATTTTGTCGGCTGGACCGAAGCGATGCAGGTCTGGATGCTCAGCGTCGCCAAGCCTCTGGGCTTTGGACTTATTGTCCTGGCCACTGGGCTGGCAGTTTCAGGCTATTTCGCCACCAAAGCGGCGTGGCGGTATTACCTCGTTACCGCCTGGAGAAGAAGAAAAAGCAAACGCCAAGACGGGGGCTAACGGCGGCAACGGCAGGCCGCGAAGCGAGCAAGCTTGCTATGCCATTTTCGCGCCAGTAACTGGCGTGCTTTTAGCGAACAATAGATACATCCTGAACCGTGGCATTAGTCAATTCACTCACCTGAACAATCAGTGGTGGAGGCCATTAACCACTTGATCGGGATAAAGATCAATTCCCCACCGCCAGCGGCAGGCTCAAGCGTTGGACTGCTGAAGCTCAAGGGCCGCGGAATCAGAATCAACAGACGCACTTTCATCGCGATCGCAAACCTGATTGCGACCATGCGTCTTGGCAAAATACATACGCTGATCAGCGATCTCGATCAGTTGCCGCCAATCTTCAATGCCCTCCTCAAGCGCCGAGATGCCAATACTGGCGGTAACCGGCTGCTCGTCCGGGCGAAAGCCAAAACCGGAATGACGCAGCCGCATCATGGCGATACGAGCTTGCACGATATCGGTATTGGGCAGGATCAGGACAAACTCTTCGCCGCCCCAACGAACGAGCATGTCACCTCGCCGCAGGTGGTTACTGATCGTCGCTGCAGCCAACTTAAGGACGCTATCACCCGCTTCGTGACCAAATGTATCATTGACGCTTTTAAAGTGGTCAAGATCAATGAAGGCAATGCTGAGTGGCGCCATACTACGTTTGGCAATGGTGAATTGCAGCTCCAGGGTTTCCTCGCCACTACGCCGCGAAAAAACGCCCGTCAGCGGATCACGGATAGCCTGACGCACCAGGGCTATCATGAAGGCAAGCTGACTCATGCCAGCCAGATTGGAAACACCGGTAATCAAGGCGAGTAACCAGAAAGCTCCAGCAAAGGACGGCCAGTCCATCATGTTCCAATTGAGCACCCCGGACAAAGCCTGGGCGAGCAGAATCGGGCTGGCAACAACGATACTTTCAACCAAGGTGAGCGGAAAAATTGCCAACCCGGCCAACAGGACGAAGGGCAAAAAGGCATAACCAGCAGCAACCGCCGCCGAGAATCCCTCCAGCGGATGACCACTTAATATTTGATGCGAAGCGACGTAAAACAATGTCGGGATCGCGAACAACAAGGCCATTGCATGATAGGCATTGCTCAAGCTGCCCGATGGGCGATAACGAAAGACAATAAGGGCAAAAGCACCACAGGCCAGTAAACGCAGGGCAGCCAGCGAAAACCAGAGCGGAAAGGAAAAGAAAACGTAATCGATGATCGCCCAGATGGGCGTCAACACCGCGAACAGAAAAGCAAACAGCCGCACACGATTCACAATCATGGTGGCGCGTCGTTGCTCCAACAGCGGGAAATGCCCCCGTGGCGTTATTAGCCAGCCAAGTTCAGAACGATTCAACTCCCCCGGCATCAAACCGGTCAGGCGGGTCCAGACAATATTTGCAAGTCGACTCATACGCCACCTCCCCAGGCATCGTGTTTAACCACAGGAGGCTAATTTTATAGAATATACGAGCATCAGTTGCACTTTAATCACATTTAACACAACACAACTGAGGCTTTACAAAAACTTATGTTCTGAAATGTGCCACTTCACTGCTTAATTTTTCGGCCAATTGCCGCAAATGACCCGCCGTATCTGCATTTCCGCGAGCCGCGGCATTGTTTTCTTCAGCGCCTTGGGCGATCCGCTCAACATTCTGGGCAATTTCAGTACTAGCCGCAGCCTGCTCGTGGAGCGCCACGGAAATTTCCGAAACAGCATCGACCACTTGGCGAGCTTGCATCTGCACCTGACTAATCGCGCCGCCAGCCAACTTTGCCTGCTCCACACCGGCCGCCACACGCAGCACGCCCTGCTTCATGCTCGACACAGCGGTCGCCGTACCCGACTGAATAGCGCCAATCATGCCGGCGATTTCCTGAGTCGACTTCGCTGTCCGTTCAGCCAACTTGCGAACTTCATCAGCGACTACCGCGAAACCGCGACCAGATTCACCGGCGCGGGCCGCTTCGATGGCCGCATTCAGGGCCAGCAAGTTGGTTTGATCAGCAATATCCTTGATCGTACCGACAATCGCTGAAATCTGATCCGAGTGCTGACCAAGTGCCTCAACAGCAGCGGCAGACTGATTCACCGTATGGGCAATCGCCTCGATTTCACTGACCACGCCCTCGACAATGCGCCCACCTTCAGCCGCCACACGGTCTGATTCGCGGGAATATACCTGAGCGTCCTGAGCATTTTTGGCGATATGGTCGACGCCCACCGTCATTTCTTCGACGGATGCCGCCATGCTGGAAGCGGAATCACTTTGTGCCGATGTGCTGTTTGAAATCTGCTGACTTGAGCTGGCCAGCTTCTCGGCAGAACCACGTAGATGCTGCACCTCGCTTTGAATACGGCTAACCAGTTTTCGGAAAGCAACAGCCATGTTATTAAAGTCCTTACCGGCGGCATGCAATTCGTCGTTACCTTCACAGACAAATTCGGCGGTTAGATTGCCGCTCGCCAATTCACGGGCCCCTCTGGAAAAGACCTCAACACTGCCAATCACCGAATAATAGGTGCCCAGGGCGAGGTAGCCAATGAGCAATAAAATGGTTAAAGCAAAAGCAGTATCCAGCATCAACAGGCGCTCGGCCCCGGCCATACGACTCTGCAATTGCTTTTCAAATTGCGGAATTAGCGTCTCGAACATCATCTTGTAGCCGATATCAATCAGCTGAGAAGTCAGCGCAAAATAATCATTGGGCGCCATGGTGAACTTTTCACCCAAAATATCCTCACGAACCAGCGCGAATACTTTTTCTGCACCGTCAGAAAATTCCTTGGTCGGTCCGCTCAACGAAGCCTGCAGTTCCGGTGCGAAACGGGTGACTTTTTCCAGATTCATCGTTTGCGCCCGCAACGTTCCCGACATCTGCGCGATGAGCACTGAAATATCAAGGCGTTCCTGCAACGTCAGCTCCTTCTTGGCCAGAATTCCGGTGCCACGAGCCCGCGTGATCCCCATCGGCTCCAGCATGGCTGGCATTTTCATCACTACCGTATCCATGAAATAGTAGGTATCCATCGCCGGATCAAGCGTTAACTGCGCTGCATCAGCGACATCGCCCATAAAAATCAGCACTTTGTCAATCATCACGCTATGCCGCTTTATATTCTCCGGTGGCGCCCAACTCATGCCCTGGGCAGCGATATCCGCC
>JAUYQT010000607.1 GCA_030697085.1 Azonexus sp.
TAAGGCGATAAGGCGATAAGGCGATAAGGCGATAAGCGTAGTTGGAAATAGCGTGGCTTGTTTCTCCAACTTGATATGGCGGGACACAACGGCTGGCTACGGTCAACTTGAAATATACGGTGAAAATCGGTGCAACATTTCATCTTTCAGGGTGCCACCAGCAACCCTGATCGTTACGTAGGGGCAAGCTTGACCAGCGAGCGAATACCGCCCAGTGCCGAATTGTCATCGGGATAAAAACGATAATGATAAGATCATGTTCCCTGTCTCCGGAGCGCACCCTCTGCCCATGGCTCGCCTATTTTTTCGAGTATTGAGAACTGCCGCACTGGTAGCGATTTTGGTCACGGTCAGCACATGGGCTGTCTTTTCATTCACCCATCTTGTCCCTGAAGATATTCAGGGTTATGTCACCGGAGTGTTGTTGGGTAGGGTTTCCCCCACACTCGACAGAACCCCCGGCGAACTGATTCGCCATGCCAGGCAACGGTTGGCTGGCCATCCCAAGCTTGAGTTTGTTGCTTTGCCTGTGCTGGGTGTGGCTCAGCCCTTATTTGAGCGACCTGTGCCGCCAATTGAATTCCCTCGTTTTGGAAAAGGGCAGCAGCTTTCAATGGCGCCGTTTGTTGACGCACCAGATTATCTGGTTGGCAGTGTTGCTGCGCTTGAAGAAGCCTTTCGCAAGGCGACGGCCGGGCAAGTTATTGAAATTATTCCAGGCACTTACCGCATCAATAAAATCATGGTGCCCCGCAATCCGGGACTGGCAGAGCGAAGAATTACCTTACGCTCCCCCAGGCCAGGTGCGGTGACAATTGAAGTGAATACCAATGAAGCAATTCAACTTGCCCAGCCCTACTGGACATTTGAAAATCTTCGCATGATTGGCATTTGCAAAAATGACGAATATTGCGAGCACGCCTTTCACATCGTAGGCGGTGCTCACCACACCGTCATTCGCAATAACCACATTGAAGACTTCAGTGCTCACATCAAAATCAATGGCTATCGCGATAAATGGCCCGATGAAGGCATCATTGAATTCAATAACTTAGTCAATAC
>JAUYQT010000608.1 GCA_030697085.1 Azonexus sp.
AAAGCGTTCTGCATCGGCACCGGCGAACCCATCAATCGGGCCGCGCCGGCGTCGGCACGGAATTCACGCTGGCGGGAGAACCAGGCGACAACGATGCTGGCCAGAATGCCGAAAACGACCTCACAGACCATGCTCGTCACCATATAACCGATACCTGGGCCGCTGCTTTGCTGATCGCCCTTGCGCAGGAAGCTATCGACGAGATAACCGACAACGCGCGACAAGAAGACGACGAAGGTATTAACCACGCCCTGAATCAACGTCAACGTGACCATGTCGCCATTGGCAATGTGGGCTACCTCGTGAGCGAGTACCGCTTCGGCCTCCTCACGCGTCATGCTTTGCAACAAGCCGGTCGACACCGCAACCAGCGAGCTGTTTTTGGTCGCGCCGGTCGCGAAGGCATTCGGTTCACCCTCGTAAATCGCCACTTCCGGCATCGGCAAGTTGGCGGCTTTGGCCAGACGGGCCACCGTATCAACCAGCCAGAATTCCGTTGAGTTGGCCGGTGATTGAATAACACGAGCCCCAGTACTCCACTTCGCCATGAACTTGGACATCAGCAGCGAAATGATCGCGCCACCGAAGCCGATCACCGCCGCGAACGCAAGGAGCATGCCAAGATCAAGGCCATTGGCGGTCAAAAAGCGATTAACCCCGAGCAAGCTGGTGAAGAGACTAAGAACCAACATCACGGCGAGATTGGTAGCGAGGAAAAGCAGCACGCGCTTCATGGCAACTCCTGTTTAAATATGAAAACGGCGCTATGATAGTGCATTGCACAAATCGCAAAAGTCTCAGCTTGACTGACATTCACTTCCGTTTTTTCTGCAAAACATATGACGCCACTCAATTACAAGCACCTCCATTACTTCTGGGTGGTCGCCCAGGAAGGCAGCATTACCCGCGCTGCCGAGCGTCTCGGGGTCGCCGTCCAGACCATTAGCGGTCAGCTTTCCCTGCTCGAACGGCATCTCGGCAAAGCGCTATTCAACAGCCAGGGACGCGGCCTCGTGCTGAGTGAAGCCGGACGAACCGCTCTCGGCTTCGCCGACCAGATTTTTCAGCTGGGCGATGCACTGGTCGAGGCGGTGCAAACGAGTGACAGCGAATCGACGCTGCGCCTACGCACCGGCATTTCTGACGGCATTCCGAAACTGCTAGCCTATCGCCTGCTTTCGTCCGTTACCAGCATGCCGCTTGAAGTCCGGCTCATTTGCGATGAAGGTGAATTTGAAACCCTGCTCGCCGATCTCGCGCTGCACCGCCTTGATGTCGTCCTCACCGACCGCGCCGCGCCGGTGGGGGGGAACCTGAAGGTATTCAGCAAGCGCCTCGGCGATTTTGAAAACGGCCTCTTTGCGACGCCTGCATTGCTCGAGCGCTACCAAACGGGCTTTCCGCAAAGCTTAAATGGCGCCCCGATGCTGCTGCCGACACGCCATAACGCCATTCGCAACCGCATCGATCGCTGGCTCGAAAGCCAAAATATTCGCCCGAAGATCGTCGGCGAGTTTGAGGATAGCGCCCTGCTCAACACTTTTGGGCGAGGCGGCTTGGGCATCTTTCCCGCCCCGCTCGTACTGGCCGAGCAAATCGCGGCCCAGCTCAATGCTCAGCCGCTTGGCCCAATGAGCGGTGTCAGCGAACAGATTTACGCCATCTCCAACGAACGACGCATTCGCCACCCGGCGATTGAAGTCCTCTGCACCGCCTCCTCTTAAATCACAGGCGAGCCGCGGTTATAATTTCTACCCCCCCAACGAACATAAAAGAAAAACCCATGTCCCTGTTTCACCGAATAATTCCGCTCGCCCTTGGCCTGTTTTTTTCTGCTCAGGCCCTGTCCCAGCAAGCCCCCGTCCCACCAGCCCTGGCCGCTAAATCCTGGCTATTGCTTGAAATGGGCTCCGGCCAGGTGTTGACCGCAGAGAATCAGGATGCGCGCCTGGAACCGGCCTCATTAACCAAGCTGATGACGGCTTATCTGACCTTCTCGGCACTCCACCAGAAGACTCTTACGCTCGAACAATCGCTGCCCGTCTCAGAAAAAGCCTGGCGGACCGGCGGCTCGAAAATGTTTGTCCGAGTTGACACCGAAGTTTCAGTCGACGACCTGATCAAGGGCATGATCGTGCAATCGGGCAATGACGCCTGCGTCACGCTGGCTGAAGGAATCGCCGGCAGTGAAGAAAACTTCGCCCAGATGATGAACCGCGAAGCCCAGCGTCTCGGCATGAAAGGTTCAAACTTCACCAATTCTACTGGCCTGCCCGACCCCAATCTTTACACCACCGCGCACGACCTTTCCCTACTGGCTGGCGCGCTGATCCGCGACTTTCCCGAGTACTACAAAAAGTATTATTCAATGAAAGAGTTTCGCTACAGCAACATCACGCAACCTAACCGCAACCGACTGATGTTTATCGACCCGAGCGTCGATGGCGTCAAAACCGGACACACCGAAGCGGCCGGCTATTGCCTGATTTCTTCAGCCTTACGCGACAAGCGCCGCCTGCTCTCGGTCGTTCTCGGCACCAAATCCGACTCCGCCCGCGCCAGCGAGTCGCAGAAACTGCTCAATTGGGGTTTCATCGCTTACGACGCGGTGACCGTTTTCAGCAAGGATCAGGTCGTCGATACGCTACGGGTCTGGAAAGGCGAGCAAAACCAGGTTAAAGCCGGGTTCGCCAATGACTTGATGATTGCTGTCCCGAAAGGCTACGCTGAAAAAATACAGCGTAACTTCGTGGCCGAACCACGTCTGATTGCGCCCGTCGAAATCGGCCAAAAACTCGGTATGCTGCGAGTCAACATTGACGGCAAACCCTATGCCGAATATCCCGTTGTCGCTCTCGAAGCCGTCCCGCTGGCCGGCTTTTTTGGCCGCTTGTTCGACACCATCCGCCTCTGGTTCAACTAAGCCATGACACCCTCCGTCGCCGAACCCGTTTATTTCAACGGCCAGTTCCTGCCGCTCGCCGAGACCCACGTCTCGCCGCTCGACCGGGGTTTTCTCTACGGCGACGGGGTTTATGAAATGATTCCGGTCTATTCCCGTCAGGCCTTTCGGGTGGATGAACACCTGAAACGGCTGGCAGGCACATTGGCCGGCATCAAACTGCCCAACCCGCTCGATCTCGCTGGCTGGAAAGCCGTCATCGAAAAACTGGTGGCGGCCGCCCCCTGGGAAGATCAATCGATTTACCTGCAAGTCACGCGCGGCGCGGACAATAAGCGGGATCACGCCTTTCCGCCGACCACGGTCACACCCACCCGCTTTGCTTTTTCTTCCCCGCTGGTGGCCCCTTCGGCTGAAATTCGGGCGCGCGGCGTCGCGGTGATTAGCGTGCCCGATCAGCGCTGGGCACGCTGCGACCTCAAAGTGATTTCACTGCTCGCCAACATTCTGGCCCGCCAGCAAGCCGTTGAAGAAAACTGCGCCGAAGCACTACTGATACGTGATGGCTACCTGAAAGAAGGCGCGGCCTCCAATATTTTTGTCGTCAAAGACGGCATTTTGCTCGCCCCGCCGAAGACTCAGTTGATGCTGCCGGGCATTACCTACGACGTTGTGCTTGAATTGGCCGAGCGCCACGGTCAACCGGTAAAAATAGGCGAAATTCACGAAACGGAACTTCGCCGTGCTGACGAGGTCTGGATGACGTCATCCACCAAGGAAATATTGGCCATCACCACTCTCGACGGGCAGCCGGTCGGCAACGGCAAACCCGGCCCGGTGGGCGAAAAAATGTGGCAGTGGTACCAGGACTTTAAAAACAGCGTCATGCGCAAAGGTTGAAATGGCTTCATACAAGGACACTCTCCTCGAATTCCCCTGTGAATTTCCCGTCAAAGTCATGGGCAAAGCGGAAGACACGCTGGCTCAGGTCGTCCTCGAAATCGTCACCCGGCACGCCCCGGATTTTGATGCAACAACGATGGAAATGCGCGCCAGCTCTGGCGGCAACTACTTAAGCGTCACCTGCACCGTCATCGCCACCTCGAAACCACAACTCGATGCCATCTATATGGACTTAACCAGCCACCCCATGGTTAAAGTCGCCCTGTGAATCTGTTGGTTAAACGGCTCGGCCGGGTTGAGTACGAGCCGACCTGGCAAGCGATGCTGGCATTTACCGCCAGCCGCCAGCCAGCAACCCCGGACGAATTATGGCTGGTTGAACACCCGCCGGTTTATACGCTGGGTCAAGCCGGCAAGCCGGAACATATCCTGCGGGATGTCGGCATTCCCGTCGTCAAAATTGATCGCGGTGGCCAGGTGACCTACCACGGCCCCGGCCAGGTGGTGATTTATTTGCTGCTCGACCTGACGCGCCTGAAGATCAAGGTACGCGAACTGGTCACCGCCATCGAGCAGGCGGTCATCAACTTCCTTGCCGCGCATGGCATTGCGGCCGAAAGACAGGCCGGCGCCCCCGGCGTTTACGTCGGCGAGGCCAAAATTGCCGCCCTCGGCCTGAAAATCAAAAACGGCTGCTGTTACCACGGCCTGTCACTCAATGTCGATATGGATCTTTCCCCATTTACCGCGATCAATCCCTGCGGTTATGCTGGCCTGAAAGTCATCCAGACGACCGACCTCAATGTGCCGCTGACGCCCGACCAGGCCGGCGAACAACTCTCTCAACACCTGCTGCTGCAACTGGACAAACAACATGGCTGACAACGTAGGAAGCGCGAAACAAAAAGGCGTCAAGCAAAAAGGCGAACTGAAAACCGCGCGTATCCCGATCAAGATCATTCCGGTTGAACAAGCATTACGCAAGCCGGAATGGATCCGGGTCAAAGCCGGCAACAGCGCCGGGCGCTTCGGCGAAATCAAGACCATGCTGCGCGAAAAGAAGCTCCACACGGTCTGCGAAGAAGCGGCCTGCCCCAACATCGGCGAATGCTTCGGACGCGGCACCGCCACTTTCATGATTCTCGGCGACATCTGCACCCGGCGCTGCCCGTTCTGCGACGTCGGCCACGGCCAGCCACTGCCGCCCAACCCGGACGAACCGCGTGAACTCGGCGAATCGGTGGCTGCGCTCAAACTCAAATATGTGGTGATTACCAGCGTTGACCGCGACGATCTGCGTGACGGCGGCGCCCAGCACTTTGTTGAAGTGATTCGTTCAACCCGGCAA
>JAUYQT010000619.1 GCA_030697085.1 Azonexus sp.
TCTCCCGGCATGGCCCTCGGAAGCGCTCAGCGCCGACGGCAGGTTTTCGTGTGGCGCCCGTGGCCCGCATGACAGCCGCAGCCCCTACAACAGAGACAGTTTTCTCAGTGGAGTGATCGATGCCTGGCTTGTTGCCGAACGTGGACCCGGACGGTCTGCTCGAGTATTCGGTGGTCTACACCGATCGTGCCCTCAACCACATGTCCCAGAGTTTCCAGGGGGTCATGCGCGACATCTCGGCCACGCTCAAGCGCGTCTACAACGCGAAGTCGGCCGTCATCGTGCCCGGTAGCGGCACCTTCGGCATGGAGGCGGTGGCTCGGCAGTTCGCCACCGACCGCAAGGTTCTGGTCATCCGCAATGGCTGGTTCAGCTACCGGTGGACGCAGATTCTCGACATGGGGCGCCTGCTGCGTCTGGCTCTTTATGGCCTCACCATGATGGTCGGAACCTTGTTCATGTTTCAGCACGGCCTCGCCAGTCAGGGCCAACCCTATGCACTGACGCTGGCTTTCACGACCTTCGTGCTCTTTCAGTTCTTCAATGTCTTCAACGCCCGCTCAGAAAATGGCACGGTCTTCAACAAGAACTTCTTTAGCAACGGAAAACTCTGGCTTGCTCTGGCCTTCGTATTGGGAATGCAAGTGCTGGCCGTCCAATGGGGGCCGGCGCAGACTATCTTCGACACCGTTGATCTGAAATCGGGCGACTGGTGGCTGGCCATCGTTGTTGCGTCCTCGGTACTGATTCTGGATGAAGGACGAAAACTTCTGGCAAAACTTATCCGGGGAAATCGGATGACATCCGGCATCGCCGACAAGTCAGCGCCTTAAGGCAAACCTTCCTGTCAGCCGTGTACCAGGCAGAACGCTACGCTGACAGGTTCGTAACGATGCGGATTTCATCTCAGAGAGGCAAGCCATGTTTTCGATCTACGGTGTAACGGGACAAGTATTCAGCGGAACATTGGAGCAGATGAATCGAGTTCGCGCACTATCAAATGCCCGGACTGCCCGGGCGATAGCAGAAGATGGAGACGAACTCGGCGTTGAGGCCACTTCCAGCATCTCCGGCCGATCCCAGGACGACGCTGTGCGCGCCTACCTGTCGATGCTTCCACCCGATCTGGAGCGTGGCCCGCTGATTCATGCAAGTCAGATAATGCAAACCAAAGTGGTTACCGTCTTCGCTGATGACGAAGTATCCCGCGCCTGGCGGACTTTGCGAGACAACGCTATCCATCAGGCACCGGTCCTCGATGAACGCGCTCAACTGATCGGGATTGTCAGTGAACGCGATCTACTCACAGCGATAGACATTGATGGCGATCAGATCATCGAGAGCATGCGCCGTCATGTCAGGGATGTTATGAGAACCCCCGTAGTGGCTGCAGTACCCATTACCGACATTCGGCGCATTGCCTCGGTCATGTTGGACAATCGCGTGGATGGCGTGCCGATTGTCAATGACGCCAGCCGATTGGTCGGATTTGTTTCTCGTGGCGATGTGCTTCGAGCCGTCGTTACAGACCCTCCGCTCAGTTTGTGGCGCTAATCTGCAATTTCAACAATAGCGGCCACGTTTTCAAAGTAAAAATCAAGTCCGCGCGGGGAAAATGGTGTGTCGTGTCGCGGCCGGTGTAAGCGATTAGCGCGAAAATTGGTCGCTCCCCGCCACGCTCGTACTGAAGTGCGCCCGTATTTCGTTCAGGTAAAAAACTGACCCATTGCCTTTAAATTTAGTTGGATACGTGCAACTTTGGCTGCAAAAATATTCAGCTCAGGAAGGCGGCACCACTGGGAGAGGCCTGCGCGCTGGCGCGAGCAACGGGGACTCACCGATGCGCGGTGCCGCATACTTTAGCGCAGGCGATGGCCGAGGCAGCCCGCTCGCTTCTGCCTGCGCCACCCAGTCAGCAAGGGCAAAGGTGCGGCGCGCGGCTAGGCGATTCATGCCCTCGTTCCACTCCCAAAGCATGCGAGATCCCACCTGTGCGAACCCCGGCGTATGCCGGATGTGGTTTAGCAGCTCGGGAACCATGCTGGCCACGCCCGTGCACACTCGGTCTACCAGCGCTCGCTGCCGCGGCGGGTCGATGCCCAGGTTCACCTGTAGGTATCTCCAAAGCGCCTTGCTTGCGCTCCAGCTCTTGCGCCCGTCAATGTACATGCCGGGCGGGTTGTTGGCATACCTGTCATATGCGAGGATGGTCAGCATGCCGTAGACCGGTGCAACCTCCACATTGTCAAAGTCGTCATAGATGAATGCCAGGTTTTTAGTGTGGCAATCGGCGTTGCCAAGCGCATAGGTGAGCAGCAGTGTGACTGCCAGCTGTTCGTTGGCAGCCAGTAGATGTTCTTTGGGAACGTAATCGCGGGTTAATCGTGCAACGCGCTCCCAAGTGGACTCGTACTTGTCGTCAGGCGTCAAACCGAGCAAGCTGCAGAAGTCCTCGAATCCCCTTCGTTTGCCGCTGACTGGGTCGATATCAAACCGCTCGACCACCAATGTTTGTCCGTCGTCGGAAACGAGCGTTCGAGCAACCTTGACCTGTGTCGCCGTAGCCGCTTTCATGCAAAGGTGCTCGTTGAGCGCCACGAACGGTTGGTGAGCAGAACTTCCTTTAACGATGTGACGCTCGGTTACCATCGTTCCCTTGCGAAATAGCCCTGCAGTCTCGGCGCTTAGAAATTTAGGGACAACACCGGAGACACCCGACACGGCGTGTTTCGCCATAAGCTCCACAAACACCTGTTCAGACGTGGCACCATGAAGTAGTGGTGCCAAATCGTCGACCGCCGAGATCCTGGTGGGCTGCTCGCCAGCGCTGACTTGAACGCGGCCGATCAGGTTGTGCCCAACCACCGACAACAAGTCGAGACCACTCGCGCCCAAGTGCGGGCCCAGCTGCTCTTTAAGTACCGAAAGAAGAAATCCTTCGGGCAGGCTCACTTGGAAGAACGGATGCAGATTTGGCCACATCCAGCTGGAGGTCTGCACAGGCATCGCTAGTGAGATGAACTCCTGCGGCTTGGCTGTTGGCAGATAGGTCAAAGCGTGTTCGAAGCCGGCGGAGCTTTCCAGGACGGCCACGGCAGTGCCTTGTACAAAGACATTGAGTTTCATCGGGAGTTAGGCCCCACGTTGGCGTTGTGGCGTCGTTCCTCCAGGATAGAGGACAGGGTAGGCCGTCGCGTGGCACTTACGAATTCCAGTTCCACGCCGAGCACTTGCAGCAGCCGCAAGAGCTTAGTCAAAGAGAAATCTGCCCCGCGTCCGGATTCAAATCGCGAAAGCGCCTCCTGTCGCATACCCACCGCACCAGCAACCTCGGACTGCGTCTTGCCAGCCTTCTCCCGCAGCAGGCGAAACCGATGGCCAACATCAGGCAAAGTCTCCATCGCCAAATATGTGTTTGGTAGCATAGATCTGTCTATCATGGCTGCATGATGCAATCAAACGCATATCTCGTCTAGGCCTATTATGCGCTTGAACGCATAAATTTAATAAAAAACGTGTTTTATGCGGTTTAACGCATATCAACCGGCTGGGTAACAACAAGGATTTTTTGAGTAAAAACCGGCGCGCATGCGCAGGCTGCTGGACAGCCAATCCGTTGCTTACTGAGCGGCCGGCCCGGCGTCGCCCGTCGGCTAAAAAGGCATCCGTTGGGTCATCTGCGTAGTAACACCCGAGCAGACTCTTGATTGAACTTAACAAAATTTGTTAATGCAGAACCATGAGGCAGACGTATTGTTGTATTGCACTGTTTTGTGAAAAAGACCGAAAAAACGCCACTCAAGGAGCGACGTCTTGCGGCACAACGCTTGAAGGAGGGCGCGATCACCCACCGATTGAAATCATCGCTTTTCCTGGCCACGACACCTTTCGCCATAAAAAATTAT
>JAUYQT010000721.1 GCA_030697085.1 Azonexus sp.
TTTTCCTTGGCCCTGCCTTGAATATCGCGGCGCGTCAGATCAAGACCGACGGCATAGCCAAAAATCAGGTCTTTTGCCGCGTCGACCGTAACATTTGCCCCGCCAGAACCGAGCGCCACAATCATTTCCACCTCATGGTGCAAATTTTGGGTCAACGGCGGGTAGGCCACGGCTATTTCGCCCTCGCCACTCACCAACGCGTCACTCGGCTTCATAAAGAAAAACGGCGGTTCATGCCCATCGGCCTGCGCAATTGCCCCCATTTCACGGGCATGGTCAGCATAATTCCGGCCGACGCAAAAAATGCGACGAACGGGAAAACGCTGATCACTAAAGGCAATCGGCAGCGTAGTAACCGGGTGCGGCGGAAATACATAGTTCATGGCACGAATTCTCCCAAAGCCAAGGCGACCGGGAGTTGTGGCATATTTTTCCCGCGCCAATCGGCATAATGTTACTGTTTTTACATCGCTGACAAAAATCAGGCGCTTAACGGGGTGGATCATTAATTTTAGTTTTTGGCATTACAGCGCCCTATGCGCCGCATTTTCTGCCAGCCCAGCCTGGGCGCTGGGTTTTGGCGAACTCAGCCTACATTCGCGAATTGGCGAAGCGCTCCACGCTGAAATCCCAATTCTTGGCAATGGTAACGATGCTATCGATGACAGCTGTTTTTCCTTGATGCCCTTGCCTGACGCTGAGTTCCCGGTCGTCAGGGCGGCTCGGATACAACTCATAGGTCAAGACCAGACATCGCATTTACGAATCCAGGGAAGCCACCCCATCAACGAGCCGATACTAATGATCCGCCTGCGGGCCGGCTGTGGCGTCGATTTGCAACGCGACTACCTTTTAATGCCGAACGCCCCGCCACCTTCAGGCAAAAGTGAGGCACCACACCCCATGGCTGCGGTCAACAAGGGATTAGAGGCAAAATTCACTCGCAATCAAAAGCGCTCAAGCGAAAATATTCTGGCGCCAGAAGAATTAGCAAAACACAACGCCCATTCCGAACGGTCACCCGGCCAGGCAACCCACTCAAACGCTCGCCAGAAAAAAACCATTCGCCGCAATACGCTCACGGAACTGGGCATGACCGGCGGTGATCGCATTTTGCTCGGGCCTGAACCTGATGTACTGCAATCCGCTGAGCGGCCGATTGCACCGCCTCGTGAAACTACTGACCTGGATGACCGACGACTCAAGCTGGAAACCAGCCTGCACTCGTTAAATCAACAAGTTGAACACCTCAGCACAGCGTTGGAAGTCAGTGCAGAAGCGATGATCCTGCGCCAAAAGCTACAGGCCGCCCAAATACACCAGAGGCAAAACAATCCGGAAAGCGAGACCCTGATCGCATCGTCAATAGCGCCCGCCACAGAAGTTTCAAATACAGGCAACTGGCTTGAGTTACTACTTAGCGCTCTGGTCGGCGGTGGCATTTCAGGCGGCATTGTCCATCTGCTGAGCCGACGGCGCATCGATCAACAAAACCAGGCGATTCACCCAAACCAGCGCCCGATGCGCCACCAAAAAATAAGAAGCAAGCGCTAAACCGGGTTGTCCACGTCGACAAACTCGCCATCGAGACCAAACTTTTCGGCGAGATGCGCTACCAGCGCCTGAACCCCGTAACGCTCCGTCGCATGGTGGCCGGCAGCAATATAAGCCACCCCGCTTTCGCGCGCCAGATGCACCGTTTGCTCCGATATTTCGCCCGAAATATAAGCATCAACCCCAAGTGCAATCGCCTGTTCAAAATAGCCCTGCGCGCCGCCGGAACACCAGGCAATCCGTCGCAGCGGCCGCGCCGCCTCGCCAATCACCAGCGGCATCCGGCCGAGTTGTTCGGTAAGTCTGCCGACCAACGTTGCCAGATCACCCGGCTCGGCGAGTCTCCCCAGCCAGGCTATCTCCTGCTCGCCAAAACGCCCTTCAACCAACCAGCCCAAACGCTTGGCCAACTGCGCGTTATTACCCCATTCCGGGTGCGCGTCGAGCGGCAAATGGTAGGCCAGCAGATTGATCTCATGGTTGATCAAGGTTCCCAGACGCTGCCGACGAATCCCGGTGATGCAAGCATCATCACCTTTCCAGAAATAGCCATGATGCACCAGAATGGCATCCGCCTTTCGCGCCACGGCGGCATCAAGCAAAGCCTGACTGGCCGTCACCCCGGCGACAATACGCTGAACCTCGCTGCGTCCTTCCACTTGCAAGCCGTTTGGGCAATAATCCCGAAACTTCCCAGGCTCCAAAAGCTGATCCAGATACTTCACCAATGCGTCACGTTTCATTGATACGGTCTTTCTCATGAACAGGTTGTGGCTGATTTTTGCACAAACGGTCACCGTTGCGGTGGCCATTCTCTTTGTCGTCACCACCCTGAAACCGGCCTGGTTGCCCACACAAGCGCCCGTCATTGCGCTACAGGCGGTATCACCCAGTGGCGAGGACGACAAACGTGCATCCGGTTCTTATCGTGAAGCCGCGCGCGCCGCGCTGCCCTCCGTGGTGCACATCTACACGACACAGCAGATCAAGCAGCAAAGCCACCCGCTGTTCGATGATCCGATTTTTCGCCACTTCTTCGGTGACCGCCCGGAAGGCCTGCCACGACGAAACTCAGGGCTCGGCTCAGGCGTCATTGTCAGCCCCAATGGCTACATCCTGACCAACTTTCACGTCGTCGACGCTGCTGATGATATTCAGGTCTCGCTCAATGACGGCACAACGCACAAGGCACGCGTCATCGGCAGCGATCCGGAATCCGACCTGGCCATTTTGCAGATCAAGGCGGACAAATTACCCATCATCACTTTTGGACAAAT
>JAUYQT010000819.1 GCA_030697085.1 Azonexus sp.
CTGGCCTGGCCGGTCATTTACCACCCGGCATGATGGCGCGCGCCAATTGCTTGAGACCACGCAAGGGGCGTGTGATGCGCCAACTCATCGAGGCCCGGATGGCCGCGAGTTCCACATCACGCTGGGCGATATGGGCATCACGCTGGGCGATATGGGCATCGCGCTGGGCGATATCCTCCTTGAGGTCGCTCATCGTCTGCTGGCAAAAGACAATCCGTTCATCCCGCAGGGCGATCACGCGTGCCATGCGCTCGAGCGCCATCTTTCTCAACGAGATCATGGCGAGAAGAATGCGCTCAGCCAATGCGTCATCCTCCGCGCCCACACCCTCGATCTCGGCAGGCTGGTCGCCATCGGTAGTCGCATCTTTCCGCCAAAATACCCCGACCCCGTCGATCTCACAGATTTCTGGACGTATCCCGTGCCGGGCACAGTAGTCAAACACGGCCGCCTGACAGGCCGGTACGACGTGGTAATCGTCGACAATGACAAAACCGCCCGTTGATAGCCTGGGATACAGAGCATCAAGTGCGTCGAGGGTGGATTCATACATATCGCCATCCAGACGTATCAACGCCAACCGGTCGATGGGGGCGCCCGGCAAAGTGTCCCGGAACCAGCCCGGCAAAAAAACCGTCTGCTCGTCGAGAAACCCCAGGGTTCCAAAATTCTCCTGCACCTCGTTCAAGGGAATGACAAGTTGTTCATAGGTATGAAAATCGCTGCCGGCATCGAGCGGATATTTTTCGGGGTCGCCAGGGGGGAGACCAGCGAACGAATCCGCGACCCACACCCGTTTGTCCGTGACGCCGTAGGCGAACAGAATGGCGCGCATCATGAATCAGGCCCCGCCGCGCCATACCCCTGTTTCGATCAAATCGCCTGGCACCTTGGTTGCGATTATCGCCTGCGTAAGTTGGCGCAGATTGGCGAGCCGCTTCACGCCGATCATCGTCAGCGCCTCAGCCGGCCAGTCCAGCCCACACTCCCGTCTTGCGGCATCGTAGTCGGGCGCTGCAAAGGGCGCACAGGTTCCGTCATGCCAGAGGCTGCCCGTCAGCCAGGCTTGCATCAGATCGAGATACTCGCGACGTGCTTCAGATAGGGTTGGTTTGTTCATCGTTGGCGGCATCCATAGTGAGAAAGTAGGTCAGTATATCGGCGGCCCACCAGCGACCCGGATAGCGGCGCACGCAAGCCTCCAGGAATGCATACAGGCGTGGCGCATTATCCTGGTGCTTGCCGCCAACCGGCCAGAACACCGGACTAAAGGCAAAACGATAGCCCCCCTGGCTGTCGCGCAGACATACGAACGCAGCCACGGGGGCGCCGGTCTTTTCCGCCAATCGGAGGAAGCCCGGCGCGAAGGCCAGACGCCGACCGAGGAAATCGATCGGCACGGCCATTTTTATATCACCGGTGGGCGCATCGCCAAGAATCACCACGCCTTCACCTGCTCGCAAGGCACGGTAGCAATGCGCCAGATCGCGCGGCATATAACACACCCGGCCGCCATTCAGATAGCTGTCGAGGCCGGCATATTTACGGCGGAAATAGCGCCGGACCAGAAAAGGGATGCTGGTGTCCCCTAACACGTCGAAGGCCATCGGATTCAACTTCAGGCCCGCTTGCCCGAGCAACGCGATCCCCAGTATCGAGGCATCGAAATGCATGGTTAGCAATACAATCCCCTTCCTGTGTGACAAAGCCTCCTGGATGGCATCCAGGCCATCGATGTGGCCGCACTGTAGTGTAACGCGCCGCAAGGCGAGCCAGTGCCCCTCCAAGTCTTCCAGCGCGGCGGAGCGAAAGCGTTGCCTGAGCAGCACGGCCACCCGCCGCGAAGAAAGCCCCGACTTGATCATGCCTATGGCCTGCCGGGTGCGCCCGGCGATATCTTGTTCCTGCTGCCACACGGTACGCCAATCCAGTCCCAGGCGGCCGTACAGCCGCCCCAGGCGGCTTGCCATGGCATATCCGGCCGGCAGCGGCAAGCGAGCCAGCAATGGCAGCACAACAGCGTAAACGACGCTCACTAACAGCGCAAAAATGGCCCGGTAGATGCGCTCACGCATTGTCGGTATTTTCGATCGATCCAGTGCGCCAGGCATGGGGCAAAAAGCACACGCCCTGCGCCGGGTCATCGTGCATCACTTCCAGCTCAGCACAATAGGTTGCATGATCGTAAACATGAAGTCCGCGTTCGCACATGAGAAACACGGCAAGCCTGAAGGTGCCGCGCATCAAGGGCATGTGTGGGAAATTCAGGCGCACAGTGCCGCGTCCATCGGCGTCAGTGACCGGCGTGACGCCATCCAGGTGCGTGCTGCCCGACGAGACCGCGGCCCCGGCCATCGTCTCCAGCCCGAACGCCACCGCCGGTGGCGGCAACTGCGGGTCCACCTGAAAACGTATCGTTATATTGAGATCGGAAACCCCGGCACGCAGCACGAGCCGCCGACCCGTCACCCCGTCCGCCGTCACCGTAACCTCCAGCAGGTAGGCACCACCGGTGCCGGGCATGACCGGGGTAGAAATAGGAGCAGCATGTGTTGCCATGGACGGCCCGGCAGCCTCCGCTGCGAGTGCCGCGATATAGGCGCGCGTCACCCGCTCGGGCGCATCCAGCATCATGATGCGCCCCTGTTCCAGCCAGAGCGCCTGATCGCAGATCGCCTCAATGTGATACATCGAATGCGAACAGAACAGTATCGTCGCCCCCTTCTCCTTCAACGCCATGATGCGGTCGAACGACTTGCGGGCAAACACTCCGTCGCCTACTGACAGCGCCTCGTCGATAATCAGAATATCCGGATCGACGCAGGTAGCAATGGCAAACGCCAGCCGTACCGTCATCCCGCTCGAATAAGTCTTCATCGGCTGCTCAATGAAAGCACCAATACCAGAAAAAGCCGCGATTTCATCGAAGCGCTGGCGTATCTCGTATTCAGGCAGTCCTAGAATCGCTGCATTCATGAAGACATTTTCCCGCCCGGTGAACTCCGGGTTGAACCCTGCGCCTAATTCAAGTAAGGCCGCCACGCGGCCCTGCACCTCGATGCTGCCCGACGAAGGCGTTAGCGTGCCGCAGATCATCTGTAACAACGTCGACTTGCCGGCACCGTTCTTGCCCACAATTCCCAGCACGGCACCGCGCGGCAACTCGAAACTCACCTCTGCCAGCGCGGCAAAACGTCGACCATATTGCCGCCGTCCGCGCCACAACGCCTGCAGCAAGCGGTCAACCGGTCGATCATAGAGCACATAGGTCTTGGATAAATTGGTAGCACGCAAGGCGGCGCCATCACAAGACATCGGCAAACCCTCTGCGCGTCTTGGCAAATACCCAGGCACCGCCAGCGGCTGCGATCAGCCCCCCCCCCAGTGCCAGCCACCAATCCGCCCACAGTGGCGGCAGCCCGGCAAACAATGTGCGGCGCAAGTCCTCGATAGCGGGTGTGAGCGGATTCAAGCGCATCCAAAACTGCCAGCGTGGCGCGAGCGACTCAACCGAATAAAACACCGGCGAAAGAAACAGCAGCAAATTGACCCCCACCCCAATGATCGTCGCAATATCGCGCACAAACACCCCCAGCGCCGCCAACAGGAAGCCCAACCCCAGCAGCAGCGGCAACAACGGCAGAATCGCCAAAGGCGCGAGTAAAGCCGTCACTGGAAGGTGCTGCTCAACCAGCAGGACCGCCACTAACAGCAAGGCAACAGAGACTGCGAAATGAAACAAGGCCACACCCAGCGATACAAACGGCAGCAACTCCAGCGGAAAAACCACCTTCTTCACCAGATTGGGTTGCGCCGTCACAAGAGTAGGCGCACGGCCCAACACTTCGGCAACCAACTGAAACACGATCAGACCGGCAAACAGGCGCAAGGCGAAAACCACACCGCCCGCCTCCTCGGCCCCCGGCCATCGCAACCGGAACACCCCGGCAAACACGAAGGTATACACCGCCAGCATCGCCAGCGGCAGAACAAACGCCCACCCTAGCCCCAACAGCGAACCGCGATAACGGCCCAACACCTCACGGCGCATAAATTGCCGCAGGAGGGCGCGATGCCGCAACGGCGCGGCGAAAAGAGAAAGGAACATGGATTCGTCGGTAGTCAGAAAAGCAGCAGCAGCGCATTCTACCAGCCCCGGACCCGAACTGACCGCGCCGTCCCGCCAGCGCCGATTTTTTATATCCCGGGTGGACGGCAAACCTCAAAGCATGTCTGCAACGGCTAACTCCAAAGACCTGGGCGATCGGCGCATACGCCGCCCACCACCGTGCGGCTGGAGAGAGAGAGCCCCCCCCGCATGGTCAAGCCGCCGTAAAAATGCGCCCCCTTATGTTCATTTTCAACACCTCTTTGCTGCCGTAATAAAAATATCAAATGAAGCCGCTTACCGATAATTTCATTATCACCCGGGCTTACGTCCGTGGTGGCTCAACACGCCCCGCGCCGATATCTTCCAGGTAATCACGGCGTAACAGCAACAGACGTCCGCCGTCGCGGCGAATAGTTTCGTGTAGCATCAACGCCTGAAACGCCCGCGTCACCGTCTCGCGACTGGTATTAATCATCATCGCCAGTTCCTGGTGCGTCGGCGCGGGGTCGAGGCAAAGCCTGTCGTGGCTAGCGAGCAGCAGTAACTGAACGCACAGACGCTGAAACGGATTCGGCAACGCCAGCAAAGTGCGCTGCACCGACATATCGCGCACGCGCGCCGCCAATCGCGCCATCACCGACTGTGCGATCTCGGGATGTTCCACGATCAAGCGCCGGGCGGGCACCGCATCCAGAAACACCGACGTTGACCTGGCAACGGCAATCACATGCTCGGCTGACCGCAAGTCGTCGATGATCGATAGTTCGCCAAAATAATCACCCGTATCGAGGAAGTAGAGGCCCACCCCGCGACCATCCACCGTAAAATCAACCCCTTGTAGCCGCCCTTCCAGCAAAAATCCCAGCTCGAAGTGAGCCTGCTCCTTACTGCAGACCACCTCGCGGCGGGCAAACTGGCGCAACACCATCTGCGTTGACAGGCGCAACAACTGCTCCTGCGACAAAGACTGCAGGAGCGGTATGGTGCGCAAGAGTTGGAACGGTATTGGCATGCTTCAACCTACGCCCGAAAGGGTCGAATTTGACAGAGGACACCCCCTTAAAATGAATTCTATCACCTTGTAAAATGGAGGCTAAAACCGGAATGTTTTTGGGTGAATGATGTTAGAGACGGCTGAGGGTATTCAGGCGCATTTTACTTTGGCCCGGTGTGATCCCGCGCACATAGCCACCCGGCCAAAATGCTTATAATCAAAAAGGCGGACCTTAACCGTGGGAGATTCTTATGCTGCGCAAAATAGCCACAATCCGCCTGATCCTGATCCTGATCCTGATCCTATCCCAGCAGCTATTCGCCGGGCGACTGACGCATGCCGCCGACTTGCCGACCCTGACTGAAATAGTCGGTACCGTCACCACCGTCATCGGCGAAAGTCGCATCCTGTCCGGCGCAGGACAGGAGCAATCCATCTTACGCGGTGTGTCAGTACGCGTCGGCGACCGCATCGAAACCGCCGTCGGCGGGCATGTACACATCCGCTTTATCGATGGCGGCCTGGT
>JAUYQT010000602.1 GCA_030697085.1 Azonexus sp.
GGCGACCATTACTGACAGCCACGAGGCACAAGCCCGCTTTGACCTGGCCCTGGCGCAGGAAATCGCTGCCGAAAATGATCTGAAAATCAAACAACATGCGCTGGAAGCCATCATTGGGAAAGAACCTGGACCACTGGCGGCAACCCGCAAGAATGCCGAACTGACGCCACCGCAGCCAAACGACATGAAACAGTGGGTAACGGCGGCTGAAAAAGACAGTATCAACGTGCAGATTCAACAGGCAGTGACCGACCTTGCCAGCCGCGAAATCGCCAAGCAGCGCGCCGGGCATTACCCCACCGTCGACCTGGTCGCCAACGCTGGTTCGTCAAAGTCATTGGCGTCAACGTCGCTGGGTATTGCCGATACGGATTTCAAGAATATTGGCGTACAACTCAATATTCCGCTTTTCCAAGGTGGCTTGGTGGTTTCACGCCAGCGCGAGGCGGCAGCCAACCAACATACCGCACAATCGAATCTTGAAGCCGCCCGACGTGGCGCTGCGCTGTCGACCCGTCAGTATTATCTGAGTGTGGTTAACGGCCTGGCTCAAGTCCGGGCCCTCAAGGCGGCACTAGTTTCATCGCAATCAGCGCTGGAGTCCAACAAGCTCGGTTATGAAGTCGGCGTTCGCATCAACATCGATGTGTTGAATGCTGAAAATCAAGTGTTTGTGACCCGGCGTGATCTGGCCCGGGCAACGCTGGATACGCTCCTTGCCCAGTTACGTCTGAAAGCAGCCGTCGGTTCACTCGGTGAAGATGATGTCATGCAGATCAACGGTCTGCTCGACCCGACCACTGCACAATAAGCGCCAGCGTGCGCTGGCTGGCGCCCTGATGAGTCCGCGCAAAATCACGCGCGGCAGCCCGCATCGTGGTCAGGGCGGCGGCGTCTCCTAACAGACTTTCAAGCTCGGTCGCCAAGTCCTGCGACGACTCGACGCGCCGCGCCGCCCCCGCCGCAATCGCATCTTCAGTGGCCTGTTGAAAATTGAAGGTATAAGGCCCAATCAGCACCGGGCAGGCACATGCCGCGGCTTCGATCAAATTTTGCCCACCCAGCGGCAACAGGCTGCCACCGACAAAGGCAAGATCAGCCAGGGTGTAGTAGGCGGCCATTTCGCCCATGCTGTCACCGAGCCAGACCTGGGTTTCAGGCGCCGGCAAACCGGCACTGCGGCGGATCGTGTTCAAGCCTTGCTGCCTCAGCAGTTCGGCTACGTGATCAAAACGCTGCGGGTGACGCGGCACGAGTACCAGCAAAGCGTTCTTAATGCCGAGTTGCCGCCAGGCCTCGAGGAGCAACAACTCCTCACCGTCACGCGTGCTGGCTGCCAGCCAAACCGGGCGCGAGCCGACGGCGACTCGCCAGGCTTGCCCAAGCAAGATATTTTCAAGCGCGGGCGTCACCTCAAATTTAAGGTTGCCGCAAACCTCAACCGGCCCGGCGCCAAGCGCGACCATTCGCTCGGCATCGCCTGCGGTCTGCGCCGCGACGCCCCGCAACGCCGCAAAAGCCGGGCGAACCAAGGCATCAAGTCTGCCGTAGCCCCGTGCCGAACGCTTGGAAAGGCGGGCATTCACCAACATCACCGGCGTTTTGCGCTGCTCGGCTGCGGCTAATAAATTGGGCCAGATTTCAGTTTCCATCAGCACACCAAATACCGGCGAAAAGTGGCAAAAAAAGCGGTTGACCGCAGCCGGGTAATCGTAGGGTAGATAGGCCTGAATCACGCGCTCACCATAGACTTGTTGCCCGGCTTCACGCCCGGTTGGCGTCATGCTGGTGAGCAGAATGCGATGTTCCGGCCATTGCGCCAGCAAGCCCTCGATCAGCGGTTGCGCAGCGCGGGTTTCGCCCACCGAGACGGCATGCACCCAGATCAGATTATTCGACGGCGGTTGACGATAGAAGCCGTAGCGTTCGGCGAGATTCTGTAGATATTCCGGCTGTTTGCGTGCACGCCAGAGTAAGCGCAGCCAGATCAGCGGGGCAATCAAATAGAGAATCAGCGAATAAATCAGCCGCGGCATCAGCCGAGCACCGGCTGCAATTCGGCCAGCACGCGCTCTGCGGCGGGGATTTGTGCCTTGCCACCGAGATTACAATAAAACCCGCCGCCCAGCACCCCCGTCAAACCGGGATCAGTTGCGGTGTAGATCGCGACGGTCGGCACCTTCAACGCTGCGGCGAGATGCGTCAGGCCAGTATCAACGCCAATCGCGGCACGCCCACCCGCCAGCAGCGCCGCCAGTTGCTGAATGCTCATCGGCGGCGCGGCAACGGCTCCGGGAATTCCAGCTGCCAGGCGAGCCGCCCGCTCCCGCTCAAGCCGATTGCCGCCGGGCAAAACGGCAGCATAGCCCAGCGCATCAAGGCGCTGCCCCAAGGCCAGCCAATCCGCCTCGGGCCATAGTTTGTCATCGCGACTGGTGGCGGTGAGGAAAACCACGTAGGGCCTGGCTGGCAGCCAGTCAAAATTTGCCGTTGCGGCGGTGATCCCGTAATCCGCTTCGCCACGCACCTCATAACCCATCGCGGCGGCGACCAGCCAGCGATTGCGGACGACGGCATGAAGCGCGATCGACACCTTGAAATGTCGATCATAAAAGCGGGCGGCAATGGGTTCGCGCGCCGACTCTGCGCCATAGCCGGCCAACGGCCCACGCGCCCACCGGGCCAACAAGGCACTTTTCAGCAAGCCTTGGGTATCGATCACCAGATCGTAAGACTCAACCTGCACGGCGACACGAAAAGCCCCAACCTCGCGCCAGGTCTGCGCTTTGAGCAAGGCTTTTCGCCAACGACGCAGGGCCACCGGGATGATTGTTTGAACGCCAGGATGCAAGCGCGGAATGGCGGCAAGACTTTCCTCAACACACCAGTCGACCACGGCA
>JAUYQT010000858.1 GCA_030697085.1 Azonexus sp.
ATCTTCGCTTGCTTCCGGGGGCGGAGTTGCCTTGTCCTTAGGATTCACTGCTCTCTCTATGGCGATGAAAGTTCGCCTTTACCAGAAAGGCTCACTACCAGCACACCGCAAAAATTGGCGATTTTATCTTATAGCGCGTAATTGCCCTGGTCTTTAGGTTGCCTCCGGCAACCACTTAATCAGACTGGCGTCGACGTTCTGAAGAGATTGACGTCCTCTCCTAGTGTCTGTCTTCGCGCCGCGACAACTCCTCAGTAGCCAACCTCCTTTTGATGACGGACCGCCAGCACCACGGCTGTTTGGCCATCAACTCGATAGAGTGCGGCGTAACCGCTATCCCCAAAATCAACCAACCACTCTCGGAATTCCGGGTCCATGTCGGCCACGGGGCGACCAACTTCAGGGTTTGTGGCCAGAATTTTGGCCTCCCTACGAATGGCCTTCACTGCGCGCTTTGCCGCGTCCGGGCTCTTGCTTGCCAAAAAGCGATAGAGCCGCTGGATATCTAGCAGTGCCTCAGGCGACCAAATCAATCGTGGCACTTAGGCGGCTCGACGTCGTTACCAGCTTCCAATTGCTCGAGCCAAGTATCTGCTTCGGCATGCGTCACGTGCAATCCAGTGGCCTGGTAAGCATCCCACGCACGAAGGCCGTCCTGTCGGAAAGATTCCCGTTTTTCTTCACGGTCGACGTACTGCTCTATAGCCTCGCGCATTAACCAGTGGGGGGTACGATGCTTGGCGTCGGCGAGCTTCTTCATGCGCTCCCGTGTTGTGGAGTCAAGCTTGACTGCTACCGGTCGGGTTGTAGTTGCATGCATAGATGCCTCCTAAGTATCACTCGGTATTGATAGGTATTACTATACCATGCAGCAAATCTATTGACAGTTCCGGATGAAATCTCCCACCACTAAAGCCTTTGGCTTGTAGCGGGGGTTTCTCGGTTCAACGACCAGAGCGCAGGGGTGTTGCCACCCAAACGGCTTACCGTAGTCTCCCCAAGCGTGGGCGACATTACTGCCGCCGATTCGGAGCTTTCCGCCCCTATCGTTTTGCTCTTCGTAATCCTGTACTTTTTCTTTTCTTTCCGGCCGCTTTGCCCGGAGAGCACGCCAAGGATGGCGACCCCGATTGGTACGCCACACTGAAGCCACACGCTGAAGTCGTTAAAGTTTTGCTGGATGGCATGAAGCTGCTGGCTGAGCGCTACCCGGATGTGCAGTTTGCGGTGCCCGACGAATCGCAAGTCATCAACGACCGGCCTGCTGCTTGGGCTTTTGTCCCTGATGGACTGCTTTCCGCGGAACAACGCGAAGAGCTCGGCAAGGCGCTGCTTGACCTCTAACTGTCGAGTCCCTAACCTCTACTCAAGGAGATTATGTTGGCGGATTTTTTTAGCAAAAGGTTTGGCAAAAATGTATGGGTGACCAATCATGCCCGTGAAAGCATGCAACGTCGGAACATTGACCTTGCTACGTTGGAACGAGTCATCGAGGAAGGCGAAATCAAACGCCGTGACGAGTTTAATTTGTGGGTTTTCACGCACATTCAAGAGCGGGCCGACAACTTAATCTGCGCCGCCGTTGTCGAACAGGCTACGGTGGTGGTTAAGACGGTCATGGTTAATTGGGAACTGGAGGACGAAGCATGAGAATCAAATACGATGACCAGGACGACATCCTATTCATTGAGTTCTCCAAGGAACCAATCGTAAAGGATGTTTCACATGGCTGGAACGTCAATGTTGGCTACGCGGCAAACGGAATCGCTGAAATAACGATTCTTGACGCCAAGGCGGCTGGCTACTGGCCTCTGGAAAACGCTAAGGACTTGCTGCCTCTCGCAGCTTAGTCCAAGCAAAAACTTCAACCCCCGCGCAGTTCTGCTGCACTATTTGCAGGGATGTTCTTGCGAAAGCAGAAAGGAGACGAAAATGGCAATTGAATCAATGGTGGCGCTGGCCTTGGCCTCTGCACTACTGGTTGGTCTTGCCTGGTACGCCTCTAAGCATCGGGCAGAAGACAAAAAGGACCACCATCCGGGCAAACTGGCTGGTTAGGAGCCATAAAATAATTACATGTACGCTGAAGTGGGGTTTGGCGTAATGATGTAATTCCATTCGCCATGAAAGTCGTCACGGTCCAGGCAAATGGATGCGAACTCCTGGTCGGAAACCTTGATGCCTTTTGGGTACGGATTGGTGTCGAGTTGAGCCCGTACCTTCAAGCCTTTTTGGGTCGTCGTCGCGGCGATCAGGTTGACGATGACCTCGTGACTGACTAAGGGCTGGCCTCGCCAATTGAGGCTGATGTAAGAGAATAGTCGATGCTCGATTTTGTTCCACTTGCTGGTCCCCGGCGGAAAATGGCTGACCCGGATGGGGATGGCGAGTTCATCGGCGAGTCGCTGCAACTCCAGTTTCCACAGACGAACCCGTGAGCCGTTGCTACCTCCCCCATCCGCCGTGATCATCAATTCCTTCGCGTCGGGGTAAATCGCCTTACCCATGGCAAACCACCAACGGCGAACCGTGGCCACCGCAAAACTCGCGGTATCGTGATCTGTGCCGACACTGACCCATGCACTGTTGCTACCCAGGTCGTAGACGCCATACGGATTGGCCCTGCCGAGCTCAGGGTCCACAAAATCGTGGACCTTGACAGCCTCGGGTTCTCCTTGCGGACGCCACTCCTTCCCGCCGTTCTTGTATTGCCCAACCAGTTCCTTCTTTTTTGTATCGACCGAAATCACTGGCTGCCCTGCGCTCAGGGCCGTTTCTATCTTCTCATTGATAAATTCAAACTGCGCATTCCGATCTGGGTGGCTGGTCCCTTCCAGTGTCTTGCGGTTGCCTTGCAGGCTATACCCAAGATTCTTCAGCAAAGCGCCGACAGAGACGTGACTGATTGTGTGTCCGCAGGCGGCCAACTCACGTGATAGTTGCATCAGGCTTTTGCATGTCCAGCGCAGCGGCGATTCCGGGTCGCCTCGCGTCACCGGTTCAACGAGCCGCTCTAACGCCTCCTGCACGCCAGGGTCCTGCTCGATCAGTGTCTTGCGGCCGGCCCCTGCGCGCCTGATGCGACGCGGCTCTCCCGCCACAACCTCTATCCCTTCCTCCAGTTCTTTCAGCCCGGCCAGTATCGATCCACGAGCGACACCGGTCGCCTCATGAACCCGCTTGACGCCACCATGCCCCAGCACTTTTGCTTCCACTGCTGCATACAGCCGCCTCTGACGCTCATCGAGAACGCTTTCAAGAGCGACGTACCGCGCCGTGATCAATTCATCCGCTTCCATGCATTAAGTTTAGCAACCGATACACAAAAGTCCATTTAATTATTTAACGATTCCTTAGAGTACGTCCGTGAATAAAAGAGTGATGAACATAACACCGACTTAACAGCAGGAGAACGACAATGACTGAAGAAGAAAAGCTTATGCGCACACAGGATTACGCTGATGCCGTGCTGTGGTTGCAGCGCATAGACGCTGCAAAAAAGAACTGAAGGAAATCGAGGCAGCGGCCAAAGCAACGTTAAGTGTAACGACCTGCATTCAGCGCGATTTTGAGCCAGGAATAATTGCGTCTATCAACCCCGTCAAACCAGAGATAACTGCGAATGAACCTGCATTCAATCGCGCCGACCTGCATTCCATCGGCGTTGTTGTTTTCAGAAGACGATTGCACCAATTACCTCCCCCACCTTTTCTGACTAGCGATAAAAACGACTATCGTTAACTGTGACGCATGAAGCGCAGATAAGTATTTCCACGAATCCTGCGGTGCATTGAAAAAGTGGCTTCAAAGGGTATTGAGACAAATCAAGCTTTTGCGAGGAGCAATTTAAACAACGGTAATCTTCACGCAAACAAGTCAGGCTGCGGTTGCCGCAAACTATCTCGACTGACAGTCAGCCGAACGTTGATTCCTTTTTTGCCAATAGCCTCAACAATCATGCATCCACGAACTGCCTCAGCAATTACGATGACATTTCGTGTCAGCGCCTTCGTCCTGCCGACGTAGGTAGCCATGTTGCCAGGGGTGGGTATCCAAGTAGCCATTCCGTGAATCATATCCCTTCAAGATAATTTTGTATCCGTGCTGACCAAAACCGAGCCTTTGGGCTGATTCCGAACAATCCAGCACGGCATACGCTATGTTCAGCAACAAAATACAAGTCACCAAACATCTACGGTTTTCCAAGCAGAAGCCCGCCAGCAATCACGCTAATCAGGCAAAATACTTGTTTGCCTGAATTCATCCGGACTCCATGAATCGCCTGTTGTCAGCCATTGCCTTTGCCGCCCATAAACACCGTGACCAACGGCGCAAGGACCTCGTTGCTTCACCCTACATCAACCACCCCATCGGGCTGGCCAATGTATTGGCTAACGAAGCCGGCATTGAAGACGAACGTATCCTGATTGCCGCCATCCTGCACGACACCATCGAAGATACTGATACCACCGAGCAAGAACTCATCCGCGATTTCGGCAAAGAAGTCGCCGATATCGTCATGGAAGTAACCGACGACAAGTCGCTGTCCAAAGCCGAACGCAAGCAACTTCAGATAGAGCATGCGGCCACCATCAGTCGGCGCGCCAAGGTCGTCAAACTGGCCGACAAAATCTGCAACCTGCGCGACATCGCCAATAATCCACCGGCAGACTGGTCACTTGAACGCAAACAGGGCTACTTTGACTGGGCCAAATCTGTGGTCGACGCCTTGCGTGGCATCCATCCGTCACTCGAACACCTCTTCGACGAAGCCTATAAGCAGCGCCCCTGATTCAATGCCCACGTTTCTCGACGTCCAATTCAAAGATAAAGACCAGGCGAAGGCACTCGGTGCCCGTTGGGATGGCGCAGCCAAAAAATGGTATGTCCCTGATGGCAAGGAATTGGCCCCATTTAATGCCTGGTTGCCAGTAGCCCTGCGTGGCACCGCACCCGCGCCAGCTGCCAGTACGGCACTAATGCCATCCGATGGTTTTGGAAACGATGTTGCCCTCGCCAAGAAGGGCATGACACTCTCTGAATTGCTGGCCGGTGTTTCTTTGGCAGTGGCTCAAGCTTTCAAATCGGGTCTCTGGACCATGGTCGAGGTCGTAGAGGCGCGAACCAAAAACGGTCATGTCTATCTTGAACTGTCCGAGCGCACCCCAGAAGGCAGTGTTCTGGCCACGGCGCGAGCAACGCTCTGGGCGACCACGGCCAACAAAATCCTGCCTGAGTTCGAACGCGCAACCGGTGCCACCATCGCCCCGGGCATCAAAACTATTGGTTCGCGCCAAACCCGTCTTCAAGGCGCAATACGGATTCAGCATCGAAATTGATGCGATCGACCCCGAGTACACGTTGGGGGACCTTGAAGCTCGCAAACGAGAAATCCGAACGCGCCTGCAACAAGAAGGCATTTACGACGCCAACAAAAAACTATCGTCCCCCTGGGACTTCAATGCCGTACTCGTCGTCGCACCCCAAGGTGCAGCTGGCCTGGGTGATTTCCAGGCGGAGGCAACTCGCCTCGAACGATTCGGTATCTGTCGCTTTGTCTATGCCACTAGCCGATTCCAGGGGGAGGGCGCTGCCAATGAAATCAAACAGGCTCTCCAGTCCGCGCTTCAGCATTGGCGTGATTCCGCAATGTCAACACCCGACGCGGTGGTCATCATTCGCGGTGGCGGCGCAGTTAATGACCTGGCCTGGTTGAACGACTACGAACTCGCCAAGCACATCTGCACGATGAAAATTCCGGTGCTGACCGGCATCGGTCACGAGCGCGACAATACTATCTTGGATGAGGTCTCGAATATACGTTTTGACACGCCGAGTAAGGTG
>JAUYQT010000016.1 GCA_030697085.1 Azonexus sp.
GTAATCGACCACCCGGCTGCTTTCACCCCGGCGCACCCGCCAGGTAAATTCACCAGCCACCTGGATCACCTCGGCCACCGGCGTCGAGGCGAAATGTTTGAAATTCTGACCGCTCCAGCGGATGTCGGCCAGTTCCATCGCACCACCACCGGCCGGCAGATTGGACAGCACGTCGGCAATATTCCAGTGGCCGTTGTACTCAGTGAGCCAGCGGTAGCTGCCATGGTCAGCGGCGAGCAAATATTCCCGCCAGTCGTAGGCAATGCCATCAACCTTGCTTTGCTTGACGAGAAAACCAATGACTTCGACCGGCTTGCCTTGCAGCCTGCCCTTGCTGCCCAGCGGCAGGCGTGGCCGGTATTTTTCATCACGCTCGCCGAGGGCTTTCGACAGCAGCTGGTGATTCAAATCGGCCGTATCGACCACCGCGCCGCAACTGGCGCAACCGACGGCAAGAATCTCCTGCGAGCGCGCCTGCATCGGTGCACCGCAACTCGGGCAACGGAAAACCTGCGCTTGCAGCGTGTGCGTCGGGATCGGCATGCCCGAACGCAAATTATTCATTTGCAGCGAATCAAAGGCCACCGCCTCGCCGACGAAGAGCAGCGCCGGCGTTTCGGAGTAATCGAGGGTCGCAAAATTGGTGCTGTTTCTCAGGTCGACCGCAGCCAGCGGATAGCCGGCACCGACCTTGAACGGCAACTCGCCCTGGCCGGCGATGCACTCGGCTTCTTCGCGATTGCTCACCGTCCACGCCTGGCCATCGAGCAGCAAACGCTGACCGATTTTCAGATCCGCGAATTTCGGCAAGGCATCCTGAACGTACTGCGCAAAAGTAAGCACGTACTCACCGCCTGCTTCCGACAGCCAGCCAGTTCGCATATCGTCGAATATTAAGTGCCACTCGTTCCAGATGCCCTGGCTGTACTTGATCTGGATGCGCCCGATCAGCGCAAAATGCACGCCTTTATAGCGACCTGCCGCCCCCAGTTGCAGCGGCGAACGATCCTCGACCAGCGCCGCCATTTTGCCGATATCTTCCAGCGCCTGATCGTGGCGGACCAGCGTGCTCTGGCAGTAGGCACAGACAGCAAAGATCGACGCCGCCGATTGAAAAACAACCGGCGCGCCGCAGGAAGGGCAGGCAGCGGAATGAGCCACGAACGGCGAAAACTCAGGTCAGCTTTTTGAGCAGCTCAGCTTTTTTGGCCTCGAACTCGGCTTGGGAAAGGATGCCTTTGCCCACCAGGCCGTGCAGCTTTTCCAGCGTCGCCACCACCTCATCGGCCGACACCGTCGGGACGGCCACGGTCGCGGCGGCAGGCAAAGGCGCGCCGGGAGCAGCACCCGCCACCGGCAGGGCGCCCGCCATCGCCTGCCCCATGACCTGACCGAAACCAACGCCGGCGCCCAAACCAACGCCCATGCCAGCCATCCCCCCTTCGTTTTTCGCCGCTTCGGGAATGGCGTTGGCAACCTGGTACTGCGTGAAGCGCCCCATGTCGCCGATCATGTTCATGCCGATTTTCTGGTCGAGAATCTTCTGCAACTCTTCCGGCAACGACACATTCTGGACGACCAGCGAATCCAGCGTCAGGCCGTATTCGGCAAACATCGGCGCCATCTTGAGGCGCATGGCCTGGCCGAATTCGTCCTGATTCGCCGCCATGTCGATGAAGGCGACGCCCGAATCGCCGAACAGGTCGGTCATGCCGGCGACCATCGTGTTGCGCAACTGGCCTTCCAGTTCGTCGCGCGTATAGGTGCCGCGGGTGCCGGAAATTTTCTGGTAGAAAACTTTCGGGTCGCTCAAATGATAGGAATAGATACCGAAAGCGCGCATCCGAACGATGCCGAAATCCTTGTCGCGGATAGTGATCGGGTTCGGCGTGCCCCATTTCTGATCGAGCTGGGTGCGCGTCGAGAAGAAATAAACATCGGACTTGAAGGGGGACTCAAAAAGCTTGTCCCAGTTTTTCAAGTAAGTCAGCACCGGCAGCGTCTGCGTCGTCAGCCGATACATACCGGGGCTGAAAACGTCGGCTACGGTGCCTTCATTGACAAACATCGCCATCTGCGAGTCGCGCACCGTCAGGCTGGCGCCATTCTGGATTTCCATTTCCTGCATCGGGAAACGCCAGGCCAGCGTGCCGTCGCCCTCTTCGGTCCATTGCAGGATGTCGATAAATTGTTTCTTGATGAAATCCATCAGGGCCATCACGAACTCCTTAAATAGTCAGACGATGCAGCCGGCATTGAGGATGCCGGTGCCGAGGGAAAGCGAAGCGAGAAATACCCCCGAGGCGAGCTTGCCCTCCTGGATATTCTGGTTGAATTGCGGCAAGGCCAGGCGGGCGGCGACATAGGCCAACAATTGCACGACACCTGCGACGACGCCCCAGCCGATCATGGCGTAAAGATTGTGGCTGATTGCGACCGAAACGGCGATGGGCAGGGCAAAGCCGATGACGGCCCCGCCCAGACTGACGGCAGCCGCTTCGTTGCCGGCGCGGATCAAGGCCAATTCGCTATAGGGCGTGACGAAAACGTAGAGCGATAGGAAGACTGCAAGCAGCACCACCGCGGTCACAAAAAAGCTGGCAAAGGCCGGCAAA
>JAUYQT010000017.1 GCA_030697085.1 Azonexus sp.
ACACTCCGAGACCCTGAAACTTTGATCTCCGTCACCATCAACGGCGAATCCCGCGCTTTTGACCATGCCCCGACCTGCGCCGACCTGGTCAGCGAGCTCCGGCTGGCCGGAAAACGCATCGCCATGGAACGCAACGGCGAAATCGTGCCGCGCAGCCAGTTCGCCGACACGTTGCTGGCCGATGGGGACAAACTGGAAATCGTCGTCGCCGTAGGCGGCGGCTAATATTCGTGAGGCGTAAGGCGTGAGGAGTGAGGCGCAAAACCCGTCACTCCTCACCCCTCACTCTTCACCCCTCACTGGTTAAAGACATGGACGAACTCATTATCGCAGGCAAGTCCTACGCCTCCCGGCTGCTGGTCGGCACCGGCAAGTACAAGGATTTCGACGAAACCCGCCGCGCCGTCGAGGAAAGCGGCGCGCAGATCGTGACGGTGGCAATCCGCCGCACCAATATCGGCCAGACCGCCGGCGAGCCGAGCCTGCTCGACGCGCTGCCGCCCTCGCAGTACACCTATCTGCCCAACACCGCCGGCTGCTACAGTGCCGACGACGCCATCCGCACCCTGCGCCTGGCGCGCGAGTTGCTGGACGGCCACGACCTGGTCAAGCTGGAAGTGCTGGGCGACCCGAAGACGCTCTACCCGAACATGATGGAAACCCTCAGGGCGGCAGAAATCCTGGTCAAGGACGGCTTCAAGGTGATGGTCTACACTTCCGACGACCCGATCATCGCCAGGCAGCTGGAGGAAATCGGCTGCGTCGCGGTGATGCCGCTGGCCTCGCTGATCGGCTCCGGCATGGGCATTCTGAATCCGTGGAACCTGCGCTTGATCATTGATAACGCCAAAGTGCCGGTGATTGTCGATGCCGGCGTCGGCACCGCGTCCGATGCCGCCATCGCGATGGAACTGGGCTGCGACGGCGTCTTGATGAACACTGCCATCGCCCATGCGAAGAACCCCGTACTGATGGCCAGCGCCATGAAAAAAGGTGTCGAAGCCGGCCGCGAGGCTTATCTGGCCGGCCGTATGCCGCGTAAACTTTACTCGGCCGATCCGTCGTCGCCGACAGCCGGATTGATCGGCTCATGAGCGGCGTTCCCTTGATTCATCCTGCCGCCGAAGGCGAAGAAGGCAAGTATGTGGCCGGTCGCCACGGTCATGGCCATATCAAAAGCTTCGTTCGTCGGGCCGGCCGCATGTCGGAAGCGCAGGAGCGTCACTACGCCGAGATGATGCCGAAGATCGGCCTGGTCTATACGCCGCAACAGGTTGATCTGGCTGCGGTTTACGGTCGGAATGCCCCGAAAATCCTCGAAATCGGTACCGGCATGGGGGAAACCACGGCGAAGATTGCCGATGCCAACCGCGATAACGATTACCTCGGCGTTGAAGTCCATGTGCCGGGCGTCGGCGCCCTGTGCAAGCAGATTGCCGAGCGTGATCTGACCAACCTGCGCATCTGTCAGCACGATGCCGTCGAACTGGTCCGCGACATGCTGCCGGAAGCCTCGCTCGATGGCGTCCATATTTTCTTTCCCGATCCGTGGCACAAGGCGCGGCACAACAAGCGCCGGCTGATCCAGCCGCCATTTGTCGCGCTGCTCGCTTCCCGCCTCAAGCCGGGCGGCTATTTCCACTGCGCCACCGATTGGGAAGAGTACGCCCACCAGATGCTGGAAGTGCTGACCGCCGAACCGACCCTGATCAACTCAAGCGATGGCTTTGCCCCTCGTCCTGAATACCGCCCACTGACCAAATTCGAGAACCGTGGCCTGCGCCTCGGGCATGGGGTTTGGGATGTCATTTTCAAAAAGCGCTAACCGGAATATCGATTAATTTATGTGGTTCAAAAATCTCCAGCTTTACCGTCTGCCCACCCCGTGGAATATCGAACTCGCCAAGTTTGACGAGCTTTTGTCGCGTGCCCCATTCAACCGTTGCGCCAGCAATGAGCCGATGAGCAAGGGCTGGGTCTCGCCGCGTCGCGATGGCAGTCTGGTCTTTTCGCTCGGCGGCCAGTGGCTGATCGCCCTCGCCGTCGAACAGCGCCTGCTGCCGTCGTCGGTCGTTAACGAAGAAGTCAAGGACCGCGCCGAGGCGATGGAAGCCCAGCAGGGCTACGCGCCGGGTCGCAAGCAGTTGAAGGAATTGCGCGAACGGGTCACCGAAGAGCTGATGCCGCGGGCCTTCACCCGGCGGAGCTCGACCTTTGTCTGGGTTGATCCGAAAAACGGCTGGTTCTGCGTCGATGCCTCAAGCCCGGGCAAGGCGGAAGAAGTGATCGAACATTTGCGTCATTGCCTCGATGAATTCCCGCTGACCATGCTCCACACCCAGGTTTCGCCAACCTCGGCGATGGCCGACTGGCTGGCCGGTGGCGAGGCCCCGGCTGGTTTCACCATCGACCGCGATTGCGAATTGAAAGCGGCCGGTGAAGAAAAGGCAGCGGTGCGCTACGTCCGTCACCCGCTCGATGGCGACGAAATTGCCGGCGAAATCAAGGCCCACCTGGCCAGCGGCAAATTGCCAACCAAGCTGGCCCTGACCTGGGATGACCGAATCTCTTTCGTTCTCACGGAAAAGCTGGAAATCAAGCGTCTGGCCTTCCTCGATCTGCTCAAGGAACAGGCCGAGAAAACTGCTGAACATGCCGACGAGCAATTCGACGCCGACTTTGCGCTGATGACCGGCGAATTCGCCCGCTTCCTGCCGCAAGTGGTTGAAGCGTTGGGCGGCGAGGTCGTCGAGGCCGCGTGAAAAATGCATTGAGCGCCTGCTGCTGTGAAAGTGGCAGGCCTTATGCCGAATGCTGCGGTCAACTGCATATTGGGGCCAAAAATGCAGCCACCGCCGAGGCGCTGATGCGTTCGCGCTACAGCGCCTATGTCCTTGGCCTGGAGCCTTACCTGTTGGCGACCTGGCATGCCTCAACCCGGCCGGCCACGCTCAATCTGGGCGAAGACACCGGGACCAAATGGCTGGGGCTGACCGTGCAGCGCCATCAAGTGCAGGACGATAGCCATGCGACCGTCGAATTCGTCGCCCGCTACCGCGTGGCCGGGCGCGGCCAGCGGCTGCATGAAAGCAGTCGCTTCGTCCGTGAAGAAGGACGCTGGTATTACCTAGATGGTGAGTTTGAAGGGGCGCCGACGGCTACTGGCTGAAGGCAATCAGCGTCGACTGTTTGCGGCGCTGCCCGGCGTCAAGCGAGTAGCGTTGTAACGCTACTCGTGCCGCAAATTACTGTGGACCTTTACGCAGGTTCTCTACCTTTTTTTCCTTCTTGGCAGCCTTTTTTTCCTTCGGGCTTTTCAGCGGTTCTTTTTTGACGGTTTTCTTCGCGTCTTGCGATTTGGCCATGATATTTCTCCTTGAGTTGAGTCAGCGTAAGGTGAAGTGTAACGCCAACCGATCGGGAAGTTGGCGTTTGGCCGTAACGGGTTGCTTCGAAGCCGGCTTGTTTGCGATGATCCGGGTCATGCCTTGGAGGTAACGATGGACTTGAACGATATCCCGGTGAATCAAGCGCCGTGGAAACAGTACTCCGTGCTGGTGGTTGATGACGAGCCGGGAATGCTCAGTTTCCTCCAGCGTGCCTTGACGCCACGTTGTGGCGTGGTGGATACCGCGGGCAGTGTCGAGCAGGCCGCGCCGCTGTTGCGCCGTCGTTTATACGATCTGATCGTGCTCGATATCGCCTTGCCCGGTCGTTCGGGCATCGATTGGCTGCACGAGCTGCGGGCGGAAGGTTACGCCGGCGATGTCGTGTTGATGACGGCCTATGCCGATCTCGATACGGCCATTGGTGCGCTGCGCGCCGGGGCCGCCGATTTTCTCCTCAAGCCCTTTTCGCTCGTCCAGGTACTGAACGCCATCCAGCGTTGCTTTGAGCGTTCCCGTCTGGTGCGTGAAAATTTTGTCCTGCGCCGCGAAGTCAGCGAGCGCTCAGCCGATATCGAAGGCGTCATCGGACACTCCGAGGTGATGCGCGAAGTCTGTGACCGCCTCAAGCGCATTGCGCCAACGCTGGCCACCGTACTGCTGACCGGCGAGTCCGGCACCGGCAAGGAGGTCGCGGCGCGTGCCCTGCACAAGATGGGCAATCGGGCCAAGGGGCCGTTTGTACCGGTCAATTGCGCCGCCATCGCCGCCGAGCTGATCGAATCGGAATTGTTCGGCCACGTCAAAGGCGCCTACACCGGCGCCCAGCAAAGCCGCGAGGGGCTGTTTTACTACGCCCGCGGCGGCACCCTGTTTCTCGATGAAATTGGCGAAATGCCGCTCGCGGCGCAGGCAAAATTGTTGCGCGTGCTGGAGGAGCGGCGCATCCGGCCAGTCGGCTCGGAGCAGGAAATTCCGGTCGATGTGCGAGTCATCGCGGCGAGCAATCGCGATCTGAAAGCCGAGGTTTCAGCCCATCGTTTCCGCCAGGATCTCTACTACCGCCTGCAGGTGCTTGAGGTGAGGCTGCCCTCCTTGCGCGAGCGGCCGGAGGATCTGCCACTGCTGGTCGAGCATTTCATCAGCCAATTGGCGCCCTATCTCGATGTGCCGCGTCTTGCGCCCGATAGCCGGACACTGGCGCGAATGGCGGCTTACGACTGGCCGGGTAATGTCCGCGAGTTGAAGAATTTTGTCGAACGCTCATTGATTCTCGGCTGGTTTGATCTCGGACCCGAGCCGAAAGGCAGTGCGACCCCGGCGGGAACGGCTGACGAAACGCTGGAGTCGGTAGAAAAGCGCCACATCCTGGCGGTGCTTGCCACCTGTGACGGCAACAAGTCGGAAGCCGGGCGGCGGCTCGGCGTTTCACGTAAAACCCTGGATCGAAAATGCCAGGCCTGGGGCGTGTAGAACCGCCCAGCCGGCGGTCGTTTCGCGTTCGTCTGCTGTTGCTGGCGCTGCTGCCGCTGGGCGTGGTGCTGCCGCTGCTGCTGGCGGTGCTGGCGATCTGGGGCGGTGAGTATTTTGACCGTCTGCTGATTACCAAGGTGCGGACCGATCTGGCAGTGGCGCATGGCTATTTCGAGCGGGTGACGGATGGCGTCGGCCGTTCGGTCGAAGGTTTGGCCAATTCAGCCCGCCTCGCCCGCACGCTGGCGCTACCGCTTGATCGGCGCGAGGCGGCCATCGCCGAATTGCTGGCGGAAGTCAGGCTTGGCCAGCGCCTCGATTTTTTGCAATTTCTGGGCGTTGACCGCAGCAGTCGGGATGCGTCTGACTGGCCGGTGATCAAGGCGGCGCTGGCCGGGGTGGCGCGAACCGAAACGGAAATTTTCTCGGCGAATCAATTAAGACAGATTGACCCGCTGCTCGCTGAGCGAGCGGTGACGCCGCTTCTCGCGACCGCGAATGCAACGCCTGATCAACGTCAACTCGAAGAGCGTGGTCTGGTGGTGCACAGCGCCGCTGCGGTGCGCGCTGCCGATGGCAGTTTGCTTGGTGTCCTGGCCGGCGGCGTGCTGCTTAACAAAAACCTGGCATTCATCGATCACCTCAATGAAATCGTCTACCCCGAGGGCGCTTTGCCCTACGGCAGTGCCGGGACGGCGACGCTGTTTCTTGGCGACGTCCGGGTGGCGACCAATGTCCGGCTGTTTGCCGGCGAACGGGCAATTGGGACGCGCGTTTCGGCGGCGGTGCACGAAGCCGTACTGAATGACGGACAGACCTGGCTGGATCGGGCCTTCGTCGTCAATGACTGGTATGTCTCGGCCTACGCGCCGCTGCTCGATAGTCATGAGCAGCGGGTCGGCATGCTCTATGTCGGCTTCCTCGATGGCCCCTTTGCGCTGGCGCGGCAACATGCGTTTGTGATCATCGTGGCCCTTTTTTCCCTCGCCATGGGGGTCGCCGCAGTTTTTGCCGTGATCTGGGCGCGCCGGGTTTTCCAGCCGATCGAGCGCATGCACACGACCATGCACGCCATCGAGCGGGGTGATGTCGATGCCCGGGTTGGCGAGGTGGAAACCCAGGATGAGCTGGGCGTGGTCGCCGCCCATTTTGACCAATTGCTCGACCGCCTGCAGGCCCAGGCTGAATCGCTCAAACGTTGGGGCGCCTCGCTCGATGCCAAGGTGGCGGCGCGCACGGCCGAACTGGAGCAGGCGGTGGCTGACCTGCGGGCGGCCCAGTCGCAACTGGTGATGAACGAAAAAATGGCAGCGATTGGGCAGTTGACCGCAGGGGTCGCGCACGAGATCAATAACCCGGTGGCGGTGATTCAGGGCAACCTTGATGTGCTGCGCGACATCCTCGGCCCGGCGGCGGAACCCGTGGTGCCGGAGATCCGGCTGATTCACGAGCAGGTGCATCGCATCCGGCTGATTGTGACCAAGTTGCTGCAGTTTGCCCGGCCGCAGGATTACGTCGGCTATCTCGAGCCGGTGGCGCCGGCGCAACTGATTCAGGACAGTCTGGTACTGGTCGGCCATTTGCTCAAGAAGGGCAATATCGTCATCGAGCAGCATTTCGACTCGACGCGCCATGTGCTGTGCAACCGCAATGAATTGCAGCAGGTGCTGATCAACCTGATGGTCAATGCCATCCAGGCCATGCCCGATGGTGGCGTGCTGACGCTGGCGGCGGAGGATTGGGACGAGGCCGACATGCCGATTGGCCTGCGCCTGGTCGTTGCCGACGCCGGGCCGGGGATCAGTGACGCGGACCGCGAACGGCTGTTCAAGCCTTTCTTTACCGCCGGCAAACCGGGTGGCACGGGTTTGGGTTTGTGGGTCAGCCAATCGCTGGTCGAACGCTATGGTGGCCGGATCAGTGTCGACAGCCAGCCGGCGCGCGGCACGCGGTTTGCCGTCTGGCTGCGCTTTGAACCGTTGTCGTAGCGCAGAACTGCGCCCGTTTTCCTACAAAAAACGTTCCAGCAGAACGTTCAAAAAACGCCGGCCTTTCAGCGTCGGGGCAATGCGCTCCGGGCCGACCTCAAGCAAACCTTCGGCTTCTGCGGCGCGAATTTTCGGCAGGATGTTGCTCAGTGGCTGGGCCGTCCTTGCCTCGAACAGCGCCGGTGGAAAGCCATCGGCCAGACGCAGCGCATTCATCATGAACTCGAAGGGCAGGCTGGCCAGTTCGACCTGGGTTTCGTCCTGAATCGGCTGGCCGCTGCGGCTGTTGTCGAGATAAGCCTTCGGGTGTTTCCAGCGCATCTGGCGCAGCACGCGGTCGTGCAGCGTCAGTTTGGAATGGGCGCCGGCACCGATGCCGAGGTAGTCGCCAAAATGCCAGTAATTCAGATTGTGGCGGCATTGCTTGCCGGTCAGCGCGAAGGCTGAGGTTTCGTAATTGAAGTAACCGGCCGTGGCCAGCCGAGCTTCGATCGCTTCCTGCATGTCGGCGCAAAGGTCGCTTTCCGGCAGCACCGGCGGGAAGGCGGCGAAGCGCGTGTTCGGCTCCAGCGTCAGCTGGTAGCAGGAAAGGTGCGACGGCGAAAAACCGAGTGCCGTTTCGACATCGCTGAGTGCTTGCGCATGGGTCTGGCCGGGCAGGCCGTACATCAAATCCAGATTGAATGACTCGAAATGCTCACCGGCCAACTGGGCGGCGCGCTTCGCCTCAGCCGCGCCGTGGATGCGGCCGAGTGCTTTTAGATGTTCATCGTTGAAACTCTGGATACCAAGCGACAAGCGGTTAATGCCGGCATTGCGGAAGCCGGTGAACTTGGCGGCTTCAACGGTGCCCGGGTTGGCTTCGAGGGTGATTTCAGCTTCCGGCGTGAGCATGGCGAGGGCCCGGAAGGCGGCGATCAATTCGTCGACGGCGGCCGGCGAGAGCAGGCTGGGCGTGCCGCCACCGAAGAAAACGCTGGTCACCGGCCGGCCCCAGATCAGCGGCAGGGCGGATTGCAAATCGGCGATCAGCGCGGCGACATACTCTGTTTCCGGAATCGCGCCATCGGCTTCGTGCGAGTTGAAATCGCAATACGGGCACTTCTGGACGCACCACGGGATATGCACGTAGAGCGCCAAGGGCGGGGAAACGCGGAATTCGAGCGGTGCCGCGGTCGACGCCGTTTTTGCCGCAAAAATGGGAATGGTGCGAGATGTCGTCATAAATTGAATTACCGCGTTGCCCTAAGCAATTATTGTCAGTCTGAATGCACCAGACTCGCAGTCGCTGGATCGTAAGCGACGTTTGTGATCGATCCGTCCAAAATGCGTTGCACCACTTCGTCAATCACTGATAGTGGTACGAGGAACCACTCCCTCGGTCTCACCGGGTAGCCAAAGCGATCGTGAATGGTGAGGTCGAGCTGTGCGGAGGTAAATATTCGATGAAAGATATTTTCCAGCTTCGTGCGGTTGATCCCGGCCAGTTTGTAGCTGGCAACAACTTCAACATCCGCCAGCAAATAAGTCGCATCGTGTGCTGCGTTGGCGATACGTGTCTCGATGTTCCCACCCGTCACACCGATCTTGTGAATCAGTGCGCGATGCTCAGCAACGAAGGGGTGATCGGACAAGCTACGCAGCACGTAGATGGTGCCGCTTTCGATATCTTCATCGTTCCAGCTTCCACTGAACAAGGGGCCAGGGTCTGGATCGGTGATCAGGCGGGCAGCTTCGTCCCGGTACAGCGCACGTTGCAGGGAGCGCTGCAACACATTGCTTTCCGTTCCATTATCGTAAATGACACGCAAGCGACTCTCGGATCGGCGACGGTTGAGCGCCGTGGCGACCTCTTCGCCAATCCCGGCGACATAGGCGATCTGGCCACCAACGATGAAATACGAGCCCGGCTGGATTTCTTCCAGGGCTTTGGTCTGGAGCGAACGCGTCTGACGGACGCCGGATTTTATCTCCCGTTTTACCTGTTCAAAGGCAGACTTGAATTCATCGAAATCCAGGCAGGCTGTTCGGCTGGCAATTTCCTCGGCGGCGCGTTTTTCCGCTGTTGTCCGGACGTGACGTAACTGGGTGATTTCTCCCTGTCCGGCTACGCCTTCGAGTTCAGTCATTAACTCGTCATCGTCCATCGAATAGTCCGATCCCGGCTCTGCCGCCGCGAACTTGCTCATCAAGCCCTGATGGTCGTATGGAACGAGAAGAGATCGGCACTCCTCCAGCAAGCGCAAACGATCCAGACGCACAGCATACAGTCGCTCGAAAATGTCCCTGTCTTCGCCATGTTGCGGAACATGCCCATGCTGTTCGACAAAACGCTGGATTTCCTCGAAGCCCGCGATGATGCGTTCCTCGCGCGGCGAGCGTCCGCCGTTCTTCTCGGGCTGGGCGAATTCGTCGAGTTCGGCGCGCAGTTCGTCGAGATCAGTCATAGCGTCCTTCGTCCTTGAAGCGAACGAAGGCGGCAGCCCCTTCGGCCATCCGCTTTTCCCAGGCATCCGTTGCGCTGATTGACGGCAGGCGCCCGCGCTCCTTCTTGAACTTGACAGCCCGAATTGCAAGTTCCTTCGCCTCATCCGGCGTCAGGCTCGTGCGCTTTCCGGCAATCGCTGCCGCAACCTGTTTCAGGCTGTCCTCGGTCATGGCCTTGGCCAGAATTGCGTAAGCCTCGCTGAATGGGTTGATGCGGTCGATCAGGTCAATGTCCAGTTCGCGCACGTCCATCGCATACTTGCGCAGACCGTCGATCAGGGCCGTGTTCGCGCCTGGCTCGGCATTGCCGGCGATAGCATCGCCGAGCGCGGTCTGTTTGCCTTGCTGAATCAGATTGAGCGCGGCAATGGCGTGCTGGCGCACTGCCTCCTGATCTTCCGTTTCAAGCCCGGGGTACTTTTCCTTGATGATCTTGCCGAGGCGAACCTGGGTCAGCTCCTCGGGCACCAGTTCCTCGTCGAACAGCCCGCGCTCGATGGCGGTCTTATCCTGAACGAAGCTGGCGATTACCTCGTTCAGGTCTTCCCGGCAGATGCGCACAGCTTCCTCGCTCCTCGGCACCGAAAGCCCCTTGATCTCGATCTGGAACTGCCCGGTTTCGTGATTGAAGCCGACATTGCATTTGTTCGGGTCATAGCCGCTATCGCCATAATCGAAACCAGGCTCCGCTTCGTTGGTCGGATTTTTCGGCTTGAACTCGAAACGCGGCGCCAGCACCTGTTCCATCAGCAGGCTGGCAGCAATCGCCTTCAAAGTGTCGTTGACCGCCTCGGCGACAGCCTGTTCGGAAGCGTCGGGTTCGGCGATCAGGTTGGTGAAGCGAGCGCGAGCCTTGCCGGGAGCGTCGCGGGTGGCGCGGCCGATAATCTGCACAATCTCCGTCAGACTTGAACGATAGCCGACCGTCAGCGCGTGCTCGCACCAAATCCAGTCGAAACCTTCCTTTGCCATGCCGAGGGCAATGATGATGTCTACGTGGTCGCGGTTGTTTTTCTGCGCCGGGTCTTTCAGCGCAGCGGACACGCGATCCCGCTTGTTCGGGTCGTCGTCGACCAGGTCGGCAATCCGCAGCAGGCGGCCTGTCTTGGACTTGACCAACTGGAAGCCGGTCGCCGGATCGGTCCCCTGCCAGTCACCCAGTTCCTCGATGACGTGCTCGACTTCCCGAATCTTGTCCTTCGTGCTCTCCCGTGAATTGACGTTTGGAATGTGAACGATGCTCTTCTCGTCCGGGTTGAGCACCTTGAGGATGTCGTCCGAATAGGGACCGGAGTAGAAAAAATAGCCGATGTCGAGCTGCTTCAGATATTCGTAACCGTTGAGCTGCTCGTAATAGGTGTAGGTGACGGTATCGAACTTCGCTTCATCCTGCGGCGACAGCACCGCCTCGGCATCACCCCGGAAGTACGAACCGGTCATTGCCACGACATGCACGCGGTCGCGGGCGATGAACTGGCCGAGGAAGGCGCCCAGCTTGTTGTCCGGATTGGCCGAAACGTGGTGGAACTCGTCGACGGCAATCAGCCGGTCATCGAACGCTTCGACCCCGAATTGATCGACGGCGAAGCGGAAGGTGGCGTGGGTACACACCAGAATTTTGTCGTCGCTGCCGAGGAAGGCGCCCAGTGACTTGACCTTGCCACCGTTGTCCGAGCCGGGGGCGTTGCACAGGTTCCATTTCGGTTCCACACGCCAGTCGGCCCAGAACCCGGACTGGCTCAGCGCTTCGTCGTTGAAACTGGAGCCGATGGATTTTTCCGGGACAACGATGATCACCTGCTTCAGTCCCTGATTGTGTAGCTTGTCCAGCGCAACGAACATCAAGGCCCGGCTCTTGCCCGAGGCTGGGGGCGACTTGATCAGCAGATATTGCTCACCGCGCCGCTCGTAAGCGCGCTCCTGCATCGGGCGCATGCCCAGTTCGTTGGCCTTGGTCGATTGCCCGTTACGGGCATAGCTCACGGAAACAGAAGGGATCGATTGCGTCATTCAATGCATCCTTAAAATCAAAACCCGATCAAAAAATTTGTGGCCACAAAAAAGCTATAGTGGATTGAAATATAAGGAATTATTGTTTTTACAGTGCGCATACACATCCCTTGAATCAAAACCCGATCAAAACTTTGCCTTACTACATCATCGTCCCTCACCCGCCAGTTCGCGCTCAATCTGCTCGATGCTGGGCAGGCTGGTTTGCAGCTCTGCCGGCAGGGAATCCAGCAACTGGTATTCCGCCACGCCCAGCGGCTGGGTGTTGTTGCGCAGTGCGTATTCGGCCACCACCTTGTTTTTGCTCTTGCACAGCAAGAGGCCGATGGTCGGGGCATCCTGCGGGTGCTTGACCTGGGCGTCGACGGCGGCGAGGTAAAAGCTCAACTGGCCCAGATGTTCCGGCTTGAACTTGCCGCCCTTGAGTTCGATCACCACATAGCAGCGCAGTTTGAGGTGATAAAACAGCAAATCAATAAAGAATTCGTCGCCGGCAACATCGAGCAACACTTGCCGTCCGACGAAGGCAAAGCCCGCGCCGAGTTCCAATAGGAATTCGGTGATGTGCTTGACCAGCGCATTCTCGATTTCGCGCTCGCCGGCTTCGCGGCCAAGGCCCAGAAAATCCAGACGGTAGGGGTCTTTCAGCGACTCGCGGGCGAGGTCGGATTGTGGTTTGGGTAGAGTCAGCTCGAAATTGGTGAGCGCCGCGCCCTGGCGCTCCAGCAGGCGGGTTTCAATGTGAATATTCAATACATTGCGCGACCAGCCGTGGGCGATGGCGCTACGAGCGTAGGCCAGCCGTTGCTCGGCGTTTTTAAGACGAGTTAACAGCACCAGATTGTGCCCCCAAGGCAATTGTCCAACAGCCTGTTGGACAATTTCGGCATCCGGCCAAGCCTCGGCAAAGGCGCGCATATACATCAGGTTGGCGCGGGAAAACCCCTTCACTTCAGGAAAAGCCGCGCGCAAATCCTCCGCCAGCCGCTCGATGACCTTGGCCCCCCAGCCCTGCTCGGCCTGCCGCGCCAGAATGTCGCGCCCGATCTGCCAGTAAAGCAGCACCAGTTCGCGGTTGACCGCCAGCGTCGCACGCTGCTGGGCGGTGTGGATGCGGGTTTTCAGTTCGGCCAGCCAGTCGGCGTAGCCTGCCGGCGGCGGGGTCAGGCGAGGCGGGTTGTCGCTCATGCTTTCCTGCTCCGGGTGGTTGTCGTCGCCGGTTTGGCCTTGGCGGCATCCGCCGTCATTTTCGTATACAGCTCGAACAGCTTTTCCAGCCGCTCGGTGTCGTTGCGGAAGCGACGCCCTATATAAATGCGCTCCAGCACCTCGTCGTTGCGCTCGTGCGCGGCGCGCAGATCGGCGGGCATGCTTGCCGGGTCGTAGAGGTCGGCGATGGTGGCCGGGAAATGCGCCTCGCGGGCGAGCAGGATGTCCTCGGCGCAGCGGGTCAGGTCGGCTTTGTTTTTTTCGGTGAGGGGCGGGAGGGGGAAGGTGTTCCAGCCGAGGGTGTTGGAGTAGCGGAAATCAGTTTTCATTTTCCCGCAGACGGTGGCGATCCAGACAAGGTGCAGGCGGGAGGCGATGAGGGCCATGTTCCAGAGCGGAGCGTTAACAAGTGCAAAAAGCAAATCACTGACAATAGTTCCAGCAGCCAAAGTGCCGACCGGGAGATACTCGCGGGATTCGGACGATACTTTGGGAACAGCGATGACGACTTCTTTACCAAACTGACGGATTTCGCCAAATCTGTGTGGTGCATTTGCAAGAGCAACTGTTGCTACCTTGGGGCTTTCCAAACGCATTTTTCGAACGCCCTCAATGCGCAGTGCAACAGTTGAGACGCCCAATGCTTCATCTCGGTTGCTGTCTTCAATCCAGAGGCAATAACGCTCCAGTCCGCGAATGAATTCTGCCGAGCCGTAGATGCGGCGAATAAAACGGGATTTTTGCGCTAGCGTCAGACCAAGTGCAGCCACTTCATCGCTAGATAGCAGCAAGTAACCGCCATCCGTGGGTTGGTTGCCTTTGGTCATTTCAGACTGACCTCCCAGAGGGCGGGGCGCTTTCTCTACCACAACATTGGCGCCGGGCACCAAATAGGCGTTGATGTGGGCTACATCTTTGGCCACGGTTTCACCCGCATCGGTGAGAGCAAAAATCTGCCGCACTTTTGGGGCCGGGTTGGCAATGCCGACAATCGCCACCGTCACGCCTGCGTTATGGCTGGCGAGGTTGGTCCATTTGAATGAAGTGTGTGCAAAGGCAATTTCGTGGCCGCTGGCGAAAACCATGGGCCACAGAATGGCTACCTGCTGCCCTTGGCAAATGGAGTTGGTGGACACAAAGGTAGCCGCGCAAGGTGCGTGGGTGCCGTAATCAGCAGCTTTCATGAACCAGCCTGCCACGTAGTCTAGTGATTTCCAGGCTTTGCATCGGTGGTCAAAAATGGCCTTGAGGTCG
>JAUYQT010000040.1 GCA_030697085.1 Azonexus sp.
CACACGGCCGCCCGGTTTTCGATTTAGCCGCGTTCAGCCAGTGGCACCACATCGCGCTTGGCAGCGCCAAGGTAAAGCTGGCGCGGACGACCAATCTTGTATTCCGGATCTGAAATCATTTCTTCCCACTGCGTCATCCAGCCCACGGTACGGGCCAGAGCGAAGATGCAGGTGAACATTTCGGTCGGAATACCGATCGCCTTCTGAACAATGCCAGAGTAGAAGTCGACGTTCGGATAAAGCTTCTTCTCGACGAAGTACGGATCTTCCAGAGCAATTCTTTCCAGTTCCATAGCCAGCTTGAACAGACGATCGTTTTCCAGACCCAGTTCGCTCAAAACCTCGTTACAGACCTTGCGCATCATCGTGGCGCGCGGATCGAAGTTTTTATAAACGCGGTGACCGAAACCCATCAGCTTGAAGGAATCATTCTTATCCTTGGCACGAGCGATAAATTCAGGAACGCGCGAAACGTCACCAATTTCTTCAAGCATCTGCAAACAAGCTTCGTTTGCACCGCCGTGCGCCGGTCCCCACAGGCAAGCAATACCTGCAGCAATACAGGCAAACGGGTTGGCACCAGACGACCCGGCCAAGCGCACCGTCGAGGTGGAGGCATTTTGCTCGTGATCAGCATGCAGCGTAAAAATTGTGTCGAGCGCACGAACCAGTACTGGATTTGGAACATATTTTTCGCACGGGTTACCAAACATCATGCGCATGAAGTTTTCGGTATAACCCAGCTCATTGTCCGGATACATGAACGGCGCGCCGGAGTTGTATTTATAAGTCATCGCAACAATGGTCGGCAACTTGGCAACAATACGATTGAAGCTGATATTGCGATGTTCTGCATCCGAGTAATCCATCGCCTCATGATAGAAGGCGGAAAGAGCACCAACCACCCCAACCATCACAGCCATTGGGTGAGCATCACGACGGAAACCATTATAGAAACGGGTCAGCTGATCGTGAACCATCGTGTGATTTTTGATGGTATTTTCGAAGTCAAATTTCTGCTTGGCATTCGGCAACTCACCATTCTTCAGCAGATATGTAACTTCGAGAAAGCTGCAGTTCTCAGCGAGCTGTTCAATCGGGTAACCACGATAAAGCAGTTGGCCAACATCGCCGTCGATAAACGTAATAGTAGATTTGCAACTTGCGGTAGATAAAAACCCGGAATCATATGTAAACAAGCCGGTTTTTGCACCCAGGGTACGAATATCGATGCAGTCGTTGCCGTGCGTCGGGGACATGATCTGAAAGTCAACGGGAGCCTGCCCATCGATTGTCAAAGTTGCTTTGCGTTCGGTCGTCATGGTTTCTTCCCTATACAGGTGTTGGTTATTACTACAATGTCAATATCAGCGGCAAATTTGCTTAAGTTAGAGTGCCAACCTTACTTAACTCTTACGAAGCATTGCCACGATTGAGGAAATGCGTGGATCGTCACATTCTGCCTGACCGCTAATCAAGTGCCAGGCGTCATGATCTTCCATATCCGCGAACTCGGCGAAGGCTTGCTGCTCGTCATCGGTCAACTTCTCGAACTGCTCGTCAAGAAACCGGGTTAACGAAATATCGACTTCCAGCAAGCCTCGACGAACACAGCGCCAACGGAGCTTCTCGAAAGCTTCGCGTTGCATCAAACCGCTCGGCGAACCATCATGTCCTTGATCTTGCCAATAGCTTTGGTCGGGTTCAAGCCTTTCGGGCAGACATCGACACAATTCATGATGCTATGGCAGCGGAACAGACGGTACGGATCTTCGAGATTATCAAGCCGCTCATTCGTCGCTTGGTCGCGAGTATCGGCAATAAAGCGATAAGCCGCCAGCAAACCGGCTGGGCCGACAAATTTGTCTGGATTCCACCAGAACGATGGGCAGGCTGTCGAACAACAGGCGCACAGGATGCACTCGTAAAGACCATTCAACTCCTCGCGATCATCCGGGGACTGAAGACGCTCGCGTTCGGGTGGCGGATCGTTATTGATCAGGTACGGCTTGATCGAGTGATACTGCTTGAAGAACTGTGTCATATCGACGATCAGGTCACGAATCACCGGCAAGCCGGGGAGCGGACGCAGGACGATCGGCTGCTTCAAGTCGTTGATTTCAGTCAGACAGGCCAAACCATTCTTGCCATTGATATTCATGGCGTCGGAGCCACAAATCCCCTCACGGCAAGAGCGACGGTAGGCGATCGAGTCGTCCTTCGCTTTCAGCTTGGTCAGGGCATCCAGCAACTTGCGATCGGTCGGATCGAGGTCAACTGTGATTTCTTGCATGTAGGGCGCATCGTCCTTGTCCGGATCGTAGCGATAGATGCTGAATTGAACCGTGCGTTTGCTCATTCTGGACTCCAATTAGTACGAGCGCGTCTTGAGCTCGATAGCCTCGACAGACGAGGGCTGCATATTGACTGGCTTGTAGCTGATCGAGTTATCAACCGGCGAGAACAGCGTGTGCTTGAGCCACTCAGCATCATTCCGGCCATTCGGAAACTCGACGCTATCCGGCGCATCATCACGAACATGGGCGCCGCGTGACTCCTTGCGGGCCTCTGCGGAAATCATCGTTGCCTTGGCAACTTCGATCAGATTCTCGACTTCAAGAGCTTCGACGCGGGCAGTATTCCAGACCTTGGACTTATCCTTGATCTCTAGCTGACGAGCCGCTTTTTCGACGTCGAGAATTTTTTCGACACCCTGTTTCAGCAAGTCACCAAAACGGAAAACGCCGGCATGATCCTGCATGGTGCGCTGCATGGCCAGGCGAGTTTCCTGAACATTAGCCCCACCCTTGCGGTTATCCAACGCGCTGATCCGCGCCAGAGTCCGGTCAGCAACATCTTTCGGCAAATCACGATGAACGCGACCCGCTTTCAGATCTTCTACTGCAGCATCGCCAGCCGACTTACCGAAAACAAGAAGATCAAGCAGTGAATTGGTACCGAGACGGTTGGCACCATGCACCGAGGCGCAGGCACATTCGCCACCGGCATAGAAGCCAGGAACAATGGCTGACGGATTGTCGCCTTGCGGCATAACGACACGACCGGTGAAATGGGTCGGAATGCCACCCATCTGGTAGTGACAGGTCGGAACCACCGGCAACGGCTCTTTAATGCAGTCGACGCCAGCAAACTGAATGCCGATCTCGCGGATACCCGGGAGGCGCTTCATGATCGTTGCCGGATCGAGGTGAGTTACATCGAGTAGTACGTAATCCTTATTCACACCGCAACCACGACCCTCCTTGATTTCGGTCGTCATGGCGCGGGAAACCACGTCACGGGAGGCCAGATCCTTGGCATTCGGTGCGTAGCGCTCCATAAAGCGCTCCTTACTACTATTGCGCAGGATGCCGCCTTCACCACGCACACCTTCAGTAATCAACACGCCCGCACCCGCCACGCCGGTCGGATGAAACTGCCAGAACTCCATATCTTCGAGCGGAATACCTGCCCGTGCCGCCATACCCAGACCGTCGCCGGTATTGATAAAGGCATTCGTCGAAGAGTAATAGATACGACCAGCGCCACCGGTGGCGAAAACCGTCGCACGAGCCTGGAAGATCACGATCTCGCCAGTTTCCATTTCCATGGCGGTCACGCCGAGAACGTGCCCTTCTTCATCACGAATCAGGTCGAGCGCCATCCATTCAACAAAAAATTGGGTATTGGCTTTAACGTTACGCTGATACATGGCATGCAACATGGCGTGACCGGTTCGGTCAGCAGCCGCGCAGGAACGACGCACTGGCTTTTCACCGAAGTTTGACATGTGACCGCCGAACGGACGCTGATAAATTTTGCCGTTATCCGTACGATCAAAAGGCATACCGTAGTGCTCAAGCTCAACGACCACTTCGTTGGCCTTCTTGCACATGAACTCGATAGCGTCCTGATCACCAAGCCCGTCTGAGCCCTTGACGGTGTCGTACATGTGCCAATGCCAATGATCTTCCTCGGAGTTACCGAGCGAAGCGGCAACACCACCCTGTGCCGCAACAGTATGCGAACGGGTCGGAAAAACTTTGGAGAGCACGGCCGTTTTCATACCGGCTTCAGACAATTGAATTGCGGAACGCAGACCTGCGCCACCGGCACCAACGATCACTGCGTCAAACTTCAGAATAGGAACACTCACGCTTACAGCCTCCAGAGAATCGCAGCAGCCCACGCGGTGTAACCCACCAGCGCGGTGACGGTCAGCACGTGCAAGGACAGGCGCAGGCCCGTCGGCTTGACGTAGTCCATCCAGATATCACGCACACCAATCCAGGCGTGGTAAAAAAGACTAACAAAGAAGAGGAAAGTCAGGAACTTGATGACACCATTGGCAAATACACCTTGCCAAGCCTCAAATGTTCCCGGTCGCACAATCAAAAGCACTGCAACCATTAATACGGAGTACACGGCCATGATAACTGCGGTGGCGCGCTGAATAATCCAGTCCTTGATGCCGTAATGAGCCCCAACAACAGTACGGTTGATCACAGCAAAATCCCCCAGAAAATCAAGGTCAAAGGAATGCTGACCGCAAAGACAATGGCTGCTGATTTGCGAGAAGCTTCTTTTTCAATACCAATATGCAAATCGAGCAACAGAAAGCGGATGCCCGCACAAAAATGGTGAATAAATGCCCAGATCAACCCCGCCAAAACCACTTTTACCGGCAAACTGGCAAAGACAGCTTTAAAGGTAGCGAAGCTTTCTACCGAAGTCAGGCTCGCTGAAAAGAGCCAAAGCATTAGCGGAAAACAAAGAAACAAACCAGCACCGCTAACGCGATGAAGAATTGAAACTTTGCCCGCCAACGGCAACCTTATTGAAGCCAAGTCCAAGTTTTTTGGACGTTTCTTGATGGTCAACTCTGCCATGAACGTCATCCTCGCGTAATAGTGCGGTTAACCGCTTGTACGTCGTTTTAAAAGAGCCATAATTATACATTCAAAATCCGCCCAAAGTAGCCAAGGCTGGCGTATTCAAGGCTACTCCCAAGGGACTACTTCTCTTCGCTCACCCGAGATCGTTCCGATAATAATGCCGGCGTGTGCAATACAATCCACGCCGCCACTCGACCGGTTTATTACCGTAGCTATACGCCGT
>JAUYQT010000071.1 GCA_030697085.1 Azonexus sp.
CGCAAATAACTTTCCGCCAGGCGGATTTCATCGAGGCTTCAATCGGCAATCTGGAGGCGAAACTGCTGCTCGCTTTCTGTCTCGTCGCCGCCATCCTGTTCTTCTTTCTCGGCAACTTCCGGACGATGCTGATTTCGCTGACCGCCATTCCGCTGTCGATCCTGATCGCCGTTCTGGTCTTCAAGTGGCTTGGTCTGTCGATCAACACCATGACGCTGGGCGGGTTGGCGATCGCCATTGGCGAGTTGGTCGATGATGCGGTGGTTGATGTCGAAAACATCCTGCGCCGGCTGCGCGAGAAGGCCGCCCGCGGCGAGCCGTATTCAATCCGCGCCACGGTGGTTGCCGCCTCGCTGGAGGTACGCACTGCCATTGTTTATGCGACGCTGATCATCGCGCTGGTTTTCGTTCCGTTGTTTGCGCTGCCCGGTATTGAAGGCCGGCTGTTCGTGCCGCTCGGTATCGCCTACATCGTTTCGATTCTCGCCTCGCTGGCGGTTTCCGTCTTGCTGACGCCAGTGTTGTGCGCCTATCTGTTGCCCGCTCTGGTTACGCAAAAGCATCGCGAAACCCGGCTGGTCTCCTGGCTGAAAGGCCATTACGCCGGGGCGCTGCAGCGGGTGCTCGTCGCGCCACGCCTGCCGGTGGTGCTGGCCGGCTGTGCGGTGGTACTGGCCATGGCGACGGTGCCGTTCTTCCCAACCAGTTTCGTGCCGCCGTTCAACGAAGGCTCGATCACGCTTGGCTTGCGCCTCAATCCTGGGGCAACGCTGGCCGAGTCGATTCGTATCTCCAGCATTGCCGAAAGCGCCCTGCGCGGCGTACCGGAAATCGAGAATATCGGCCGTCGCACCGGGCGTGCCGAACTGGATGAACATGCCGAAGGCGTCCATGTTTCCGAACTCGATATCAGGCTCAAGCCGGAGGGGCGTAACAAGGAAGCGATCTATGCCGACATTCGCCAGCGCCTGAAAGATCTGCCGGCGACGATCAACCTCGGGCAACCGATCTCGCACCGTATCGACCACATGCTGTCCGGCGTGCGGGCGCAAATCGCCATCAAGATCTTCGGCGAAGATCTCGACACCCTGCGCGCCCAGGCCGGATTGCTGCGCGAACGGCTGGCCAAAGTGCCCGGTCTGGCCGACCTCGAAATCGAAAAACAGGTGCTGGCGCCGCAGATCAAGGTACGCGTCGATTTTGATGCCGCCGCCCGCTACGGCATCTCAACGGCGCAACTGACGCGGACGCTGCAAACCCTGGTCGATGGCGAGAAAGTGACGCAGATTGTCGAAGGCAACCGGCGTTTCGATCTGGTCGTTCGTCTGCCGGAAAGCGCCCGTTCGCTGGAGGGCTTGAAAGGCCTGTTGATCGAAACGCCGGGTGGGCGCGTGCCGCTGTCGATGCTGGCCAGTATCGAGGATGCCGATGGCCCGAACCAGATCACCCGTGACGACGGCCGGCGGCGCATCGTCATCGCCGCCAATGCGCAGGATCGGGCGCTCTCCGATGTGGTGGCCGATCTGCGTGCAGCCATCGCCGAATTTCCGCTGCCCGAAGGCTATTTCATCACGCTCGGCGGCCAGTTCCAGGCGCAGGAAGAAGCGGCCAAGCTGATTTCTCTGCTCGCCATCGGCTCGGCGGCACTGATTTTCATGGTGCTGTTCAGCCGCTATCAGTCGGCGGTGCTCGCTTCATTGATCATGGCCAATGTGCCATTGGCGCTGGTCGGCAGCGTCGTCGGGCTGTGGTTGTCCGGCCAGCCGCTGTCGATTGCGGCGCTGATCGGCTTCATCACGCTGGCTGGCATTTCGACGCGCAACGGCATCCTCAAAATCAGTCATTACCTCAACCTGATGCGTTTTGAAGGTGAAACCTTCACGCCGGCAATGATCATCCGCGGCTCGCTGGAACGCCTGACGCCCGTTCTGATGACTGCATTGGTCGCGGCATTCGCACTTTCCCCACTACTTTTTGAAGCCGAGCAGCCCGGTACGGAAATCCTGCACCCGGTCGCTGTCGTCATCTTTTCCGGCCTGATCAGCTCAACCTTGCTCGACACCTTCATCACCCCCGCCTTGTTCTGGCTATTCGGCCGCGAAGCCGCCGAACGTCTGGCCAAACAAGACCTCAACGAAGCCCTTTGATTTACCTCACTCAGGAGAAACCCATCATGATCAAAACCCTCAAGACCCTGCTTCTCGCCCTCGCCCTGAGCGCTTACGGCAACGCCGCGCTGGCCCACGCCGAACACGGCCAGCCGCAACACGGCGGCGTCGTCGCCGAAGCCGGTGAAATGCAATTCGAAATCGTCAACAAGGACGGCCTGCTCACGGTTTACCTGAGCAACCACGGCAGCCCGGTACCCGCTGCCGGCGCAACCGGCAAGCTCACCGCACTGGCCGGCACCGCCAAAAGCGTGTTCGACCTGAAAGCGGTGGGCGATAGCCACCTGCAAGGATCGGGAAGTATCCCGGCCGGGGCCAAGCTGCTGATTAGCGTCCAGTGGCCGGGTAAGAAACCTTTGCAGGCGAGGGCGGTGATGCGTTGAAGGCTGAATTTGCTTGATTAATCATAATCGAACGATTACGATTTGCCCATGTATTCAATCAAACCGTTACCTGAGTTCACGGCATGGCTCAGTGGTCTGAAGGACAAGCCGACGCTGATTCGGTTAGCTCGTCGACTGGACAAGGTTCAGCGCGGCATCCTCGGTGACGTGAAGGGGGTCGGCAACGGCGTATTCGGGATGCGGGAGCATTTTGGTCCGGGTTGGCGCATGTATTACGTGCAGCGGGGAACGGTTTTGATCGTGATGCTTGGGGGTGGCGACAAGTCGACGCAGGCCGCCGATATTGCCCAAGCCGTGAAGTTGGCGGCGACAATCAAGGAGTAATTGCGATGACAAAGAAAATCGATCCGGCAAGCCTGCCCGAATTTGACCTGGCCGAATATCTGGACAGTGAAATCGCTATTTCGGAGTACCTGAACCAGACTATCGCTGATGGCGACATGGCCGAATTGGCGCACGCACTTGGCGTGGCTGCCCGAGCTCGGGGTATGACTGAAGTAGCCAAGGCGTCCGGCATTACTCGCGAAGCCCTTTATAAGGCCCTGCGCCCGAACGCCAGTCCACGCTTTGAAACCGTCAGTAAAGTGTGTGCTGCCCTCGGTGTGCGGCTGGTGGCTCAGCCGATTCACTGAAGAGTGAATCGGCAACGAAAGGCTAATTCTGGTGTGCTGCGGTCAACCGGAAAAATGGCCAAAATTTCAGGTCGACCGTAACAAGCTGAAACAGGTTAGGACCTTTGCACTCGAACATCATCACTGAGGTTTATATGCCATTGAAGTTTGCGTGCCACGGATAGCAGGCTGGTATCAACTTTGAAGTCCAACATCGCCAGGGGTATTTTGCCAGTGCCCTGCCAGGGCGCGGACGACGCCGTGGAACAGGTAATCCTTGACCTTCTGTTCCAGCACCCATTGCGAGGATCAGGATTTCTTGTATCGGCTGAAACCTAGTCCGAAGAGGCCAAGACCAAGAAGCACAAGCGAAGCGGGTTCTGGAACAGCGTTTTGATTTTGGATGGCAGTTGCTGACATATTAATGTTATCGAGAAATACGGATGCGTCGCCGCCAACGTGCAGCCCCTTGAACGTAATTGTGTGTGTGCCAGCGCTAATCGTTGAGGTTAGTGAAAAGTTCTGCCAGTTGCCGTTGGTTGGATTTAGGGCTGCTGTC
>JAUYQT010000116.1 GCA_030697085.1 Azonexus sp.
CCAGTAACGTGGTGCAGGAACGGAAGTTCTCCGAACTGCTCGCCAATGTGATCAAGCGCTATCAGAACCGGGCGATTGAAACGGCACAAGTCATTGAAGAACTGATCGCGATGGCGAAGAAGTTCAAGGCAGCGGCAACGCGTGGCGATGAACTGGGGCTGACCGAGGACGAAATCCGTTTTTACGATGCCTTGGCAGACAACGAATCCGCCGTGCGCGAGTTGGCCGATGAAACCTTGAAGAAAATCGCCCACGAATTAACCGCGAATTTACGCAAGAACCTGAGCGTGGACTGGGCTTCCCGGGAGAGCGTGCGGGCCAAGCTGCGGTTGATGGTGAAGCGCATTCTGCGCAAATACAAGTACCCGCCGGATCAGCAGGATGCCGCCGTGGAACTGGTGCTGCAGCAGGCACAGGCGCTGGGTGAGGCTTGGGCGTTGTAGGATTCGGCGAATCCCTGGCACCGAATTTTTCAGAGCCACCGAGCAGAACGCAGGGGAAGAGCACACTGCGCAGCGCAAAACCTGAGCGAAATATGCAATAATCCCGCCCCTTCAAACCGTTGAATTGACTGACATCAGTTCTCCCCAGCTGTTTTACATTGATGCAATAAAAGATTGAAAATCCGCCGCCAAAAGGCGCGAACCTTCGAGCTGACCTGTTGCACCATGAGCATTCAAGCGGTTCTCCCCTGGAGAGCCGTTTTCATTTAATAGAATGGATTTCCGCCTATGTCGTTGACCGTCGACGACTTCGACTTTCCCCTACCGCCTGAACTGATCGCCCAGCACCCGGCCAGCGAGCGCAGCGCTAGCCGCTTGTTGCACGTCTGCGGTCAACAACAATTTAACCGCCAATTTATCGAACTGCCCAGCTTGCTGCGCGCCGGTGACCTGTTGGTTTTCAACGATACGCGCGTCATCAAGGCGCGTTTTTTTGGGCAAAAAGAAACGGGCGGCCAGGTTGAAGTTTTGCTTGAACGCATTGTTGATGCAACGCACGCAATCGCCCAGATTCGCGCCAGCAAATCGCCCAAGCCCAATACACGAATCAAGCTAGCTGAAGCTTTTGAAGTCTTGGTCACTGGCCGCGCCGGTGCAAGTGGCGAGTTTTTCGCGCTGGAACTGGTTGACGGTAAAGACCTATGGGACCTGGCCGAGCAATTCGGCAAACTGCCCCTGCCGCCTTATATCGAACACCCGGCCGAAGGCGCCGACGAAGCTCGTTATCAGACGGTCTACGCCCGCGAACCCGGCGCCGTGGCAGCACCGACAGCCGGCCTGCATTTCGACGAAGCGATGCTCGCGACGCTAGGCGCCCGAGGCATCCAGACTGCCTTTTTAACGCTACATGTCGGGGCCGGCACCTACCAACCCGTCCGCGTCGAAAAGATTGCCGATCACCGTATGCATAGCGAACATTTTGCCATTCCAGCCACCACCGCCAGCGCGATAGCCACAACGCGTGCGGCGGGTGGCCGGATTATTGCCGTCGGCACAACCAGCCTGCGCGCGCTCGAATCCGCCGGAAATCCCGATGGCACCGTCCGTAGCGGCCCGGCCGAAACGTCCATTTTCATCACCCCCGGTTACCATTTCAACGTCGTTGACCGGCTGATCACCAATTTTCACCTGCCAAAATCCACCCTGCTCATGCTGGTTTCGGCCTTCGCCGGTTACGACCACATCCGCGCCGCCTATGCCCAGGCCGTCGCTGAACGCTACCGATTTTTTAGTTATGGCGACGCCATGCTCCTGGAAAAATCCGATGCAGTTTGAACTTCTAAAAACCGACGGCGCGGCTCGCCGCGGCACGCTGACGCTGGCCCACGGCGTCATCCAGACCCCGGTTTTCATGCCGGTCGGCACCTACGGCACCGTGAAGGCGATGACGCCGCAATCACTGCACGACATCGGCGCGCAGATTTGCCTGGGCAACACCTTCCATCTCTGGCTGCGCCCGGGGCTGGATGTCGTCGCGGCCCATAAAGGGCTGCACAACTTCATGAACTGGCAAAAACCGATTCTCACCGATTCGGGTGGCTTCCAGGTTTTCTCGCTCGGCGCGATGCGCAAGATCACCGAGGAAGGCGTCAAGTTTTCTTCGCCACATGACGGCGCCAAACTTTTCCTGACGCCGGAAATCTCGATGCAGATTCAGAAAGTACTGAATTCCGACATCGTGATGATCTTCGACGAATGCACGCCCTACCCGGCCAGCCTCGACGAAGCAGCCAAATCCATGCGCCTGTCGATGCGTTGGGCGCAGCGTTCGCACGACGAGCACCACAAACTGGAAAATCCGAATGCACTGTTCGGTATCGTTCAGGGCGGCATGCACGAAGTGCTGCGCGACGAATCCCTGGCCGGGCTGGACGACATCGGTTTTGATGGCATGGCCATTGGCGGTCTCTCGGTCGGTGAGCCAAAGGAAGACATGCAGCGCATCCTGGCGCATACGGCACCGAAAATGCCGGCGCACAAACCGCGCTACCTGATGGGCGTCGGCACGCCGGAAGATCTCGTCCATTCGGTACAGGCCGGCATCGACATGTTCGACTGCGTGATGCCAACCCGTAACGCACGCAACGGGCATTTATTTACCCGTTACGGCGATGTCAAAATCAAAAACGCCCGCTACAAGACGGATACCGGCCCGCTCGACCCCAGTTGCAGCTGCTACACCTGCCAGCAATTCAGCCGCGGCTATCTGCACCATCTCTTCCGTACCGGTGAGATTCTCGGCAGTATGCTCAATACCATCCACAACCTGCATTTCTACCAAACAATCATGGCCGAGATGCGCCTTGCGATTGAAGCCGGCACATTGAAAGACTGGGTCAGCGCCTTTGTCCGCGACCGTTCCTCAGGCCGATGATAGAATCTGGCGTTTTGTTTCCCCGATTTAAGGAGTTTTCACGATGATTAGTTTCGCTCACGCCCAAACCGCTGGCGCCGCCGACCCGACTGGCGGCTTCATGCAACTACTGCCGATGATCCTGATGTTCGTCGTCCTCTGGTTCCTGATGATTCGTCCGCAGATGAAAAAAGCCAAGGACCACAAAGCACTGATCTCCGGCCTGGCCAAAGGCGACGAAGTGGTTACTGGCGGTGGCCTGTTGGGCAAGGTTACCAAGGTCACCGACAGCTATGTCACCGTTGAAATCGCTACCGGTATTGAAGTTGTCGTGCAAAAGCCGGCCATTGGCCTGGTCCTGCCCAAAGGCACGATGAAGTCGCTGTAATCACCCCAGAAGGCGGCAGTTAGCCGCCTTCTTGCATTAAAAAGCCACCATGAATCGCTACCCACTCTGGAAGTACCTCATCGTCGCCGTTGCGCTGGTGCTGGGCTTCGTCTACACCCTGCCCAATTTCTTCGGCGAATCGCCGGCGGTCCAGGTTTCCAGCGCCAAAGTCACGATCAAGGTCGATGACAAGGCCCAAGCCCGCGTCGAACAAGCCTTGCTCGCCGCCAATATTGTCCATGACGGCATCCAGCTCGATACCGTGGGCGTCAAGGCACGTTTCAAAGATACTGATACCCAGTTGAAGGCCAAGGACATTCTGGAAAAGGCCTTCAACCCGAATGCCGATGACCCGCAATACGTGGTTGCGCTCAACCTGCTGGCCGCCTCGCCGCAATGGCTGAATTCACTACACGCCCTGCCGATGTACCTCGGCCTCGACCTGCGTGGTGGCGTGCACTTCCTGCTGCAAGTCGATATGAAGGGGGCGCTGACCAAGCGCCTTGACTCAACGTCGGCCGATCTACGCACCGCGATGCGTGACAAAAACCTGCGTCACGGCGGTGTTAATCGCGAAGGTGATCGACTGGTTGTGCGTTTCCGCGATAACGAAACCCGTGACAAAGCCCGCAATATCATTACCGATAATCAGCCCGACCTGATTTTGACTGAGCAGGGCGAAGGCAGTGACCTGAAACTGGTCGCCACACTGAAGCCGGAGGCGCAAATGCGCATCGGCGAATTTGCCCTCAAGCAAAATATCACCACGCTACACAACCGGATCAACGAACTCGGCGTCGCCGAGCCAGTCATTCAGCAGCAAGGCGCTGACCGCATTGTTGTTCAGTTGCCTGGTGTTCAGGATACGGCCAAGGCCAAGGATATTCTCGGTCGTACTGCCACGCTTGAAATCCGCATGGTTGATGACTCTCCGGGTGCGCTGGAAGCTGCGCTGGCGGGCAACCCGCCGTTCGGCACCGAGGTTTATACCGAACGTGGCGGCCAACCGCTGCTGGTTAAAAAGCAGGTTGTACTCACCGGCGATCGCCTGACTGACGCCCAGCCTGGTTTCGACACCCAGACCAACGAAGCGGCGGTTCATCTGACACTCGACTCGGCAGGCTCCCGCATCTTCAAGGATGTGACGCGCGACAACGTCAACAAACGCATGGCCATCCTGCTGATCGAAAAAGGCAAGGGCGAAGTAGTCACCGCGCCGGTTATTCGCGCCGAAATCGGCGGTGGCCGCGTACAGATTTCCGGCCGCATGACAACCACCGAAGCCAACGACACCGCGCTGCTGCTACGCGCCGGCTCGCTGGCAGCACCGATGGACATCATTGAAGAACGCACCATCGGCCCCAGCCTCGGCGCCGACAATATTCGCAAGGGCTTCCAGTCAACGATGTGGGGCTTCGTTGCCATCGCCGTCTTCATGATTTTTTATTACCGGATGTTCGGCGTCATCTCGGTCATTGCCCTGGCCTCGAATCTCTTCCTGTTGATTGCACTGCTTTCGATGCTGCAGGCCACGCTCACCCTGCCCGGCATCGCCGCAATTGCGCTGACACTCGGTATGGCGATTGATGCCAACGTGCTGATCAACGAACGTGTCCGCGAAGAACTACGCGCCGGCATGCCACCGCAAGCGGCAATTTTTGAAGGTTACGAACGCGCTTTCGGGACCATTCTCGACTCCAACATCACAACGCTGATCGCCGGCCTCGCCCTGCTGATTTTTGGCTCCGGCCCGGTCCGCGGCTTTGCCGTCGTGCATTGCCTCGGCATCATGACCTCGATCTTCTCTTCGGTCGTTGTCTCCCGCGCCCTGGTGAACCTGATCTACGGTCGCCAGAAAAAACTTACCTCGGTTGCGATTGGTCAGATCTGGAAACCCGGCACGGCCGTCGGCAACCCCGCGGTCAACGCAGAAAAATAAGGAAAAACGACCATGGAATTTTTCCGCATTCAAAAAGACATCCCCTTCATGCGCCATGCGCTGAAGTTCAACATCATTTCGCTGGTCACCTTCCTGCTTGCCGTGATCTTTCTGTTTAGCAAGGGCCTGCACCTATCCGTCGAATTTACGGGCGGCACGCTGATCGAAGTCAATTACCAACAGGCTGCGGATCTCGAAAAAATTCGCGGCTCGCTGGGCAAAGCCGGCTTCAGCGATTACTCCGTGCAAAACTTCGGTTCGTCGACAGACGTGATGATTCGCCTGCCCCTCAAAGGCGAGCAAAACACCGCCCAACAAGGCGAATCGGTAATCAAGGCGCTGGCCGCCGACGCACCCGGCGCCAGCCTGCGCCGGGTCGAATTCGTCGGCCCGCAGGTCGGCAAGGAGCTCGCTGAAAATGGCGCCATGGCGCTGTTGCTAGTCATTATCGGCATCATGATTTACCTCGCGCTGCGCTTTGAATGGCGCTTTTCGGTCTCGGCCATTATCGCCAACCTGCACGACGTGATCATCATTCTTGGCTTCTTCGCCTACTTCCAGTGGGAGTTCTCTCTCTCCGTGCTGGCCGCGGTGCTCGCGGTGCTCGGTTACTCGGTAAATGAGTCGGTCGTCGTCTTCGACCGGGTGCGCGAAACCTTCAAGCGGGTGCGCGGCCTGACCACGCCGCAAGTCCTCGACCACGCCATTACCAGCACAATCAGTCGAACCATCATCACCCACGGCAGCACGCAGATGATGGTCCTTTCGATGCTGATCTTTGGCGGCGAAACGCTGTATTACTTCTCGCTGGCACTAACCATCGGCATTCTGTTCGGCATCTACTCGTCGGTGCTGGTCGCCAGCCCGCTCGTCATGTGGCTGGGCGTCTCGCGCGAGCAGTTCATCAAACCGAAAAAAGTGGTTGAAGGCGCAAATGAAGAGGGTGCTGTCGTTTAAGCCCATCCTTTACCGCCCATAAAAAAACCGCCTGTT
>JAUYQT010000141.1 GCA_030697085.1 Azonexus sp.
GATCAGCTGATGGGCGAATTCCAAACCGTGATCAAGCCGCTGTCGAGCATCTTCCGTCATCTGCGCGGCATTGGCGGCTCGACCATTCTCGGTACGGGTGAGGTGGCACTGATTTTGGACGTCCAGGCATTGGTCCAACGCAATGCGCGCAGTGAAGAACGTGAAATGAGCCTGAACGCGGCATTGCCGCGGTCAACCGCTAAAAACTAACTATTTTTTCAAGTTTGGTAACCAGGAGGGAAATATGTTGAACAACCTTAGAATCGGCACCAAGTTATTTATTGGTTTCGCTGTGGCGCTGGCGCTGCTGGTGGCAATTGCCACCATGGGCACTCTGCGCGTCGCCGCATTGAGTGACAATCTGCAATTGGTGATCACGGACCGTAACCCGAAAACGGCGCAGGCCAACGACATTATCGACTCGGTGGGCCTCATTGCCCGCGCCATGCGCAGCATGTTGCTGGTCAAGACCCCGGAAGAGGTTAATCGCGAAGCGGAACGCATCGTTGAGGCGCGAAAGGTCATTGGCACGAATATGGATAAGCTCGACGCGACGATTTCCACCCCCAAGGGCAAGGAATACTTGAAAGCCATCAAGGATGCACGCGCCGCCTATGTGCCGTTACACGAAAAATTTCTGGAATTGACCAAGGCTGGCAAGAAGGATGAAGCCACCGAGTTTATGCTGACGACCGTGCGTGCGCGGCAGACCGAATACTTAAAAGCCATTACCAATATGATTGTCTTCCTGACCGAACTGACGGCAGAAGAAGGCAAAGTAGCACTCGAGGCAGCCAGTTCGGCTCAGAAGTTGATGATTGGTCTGGCCATTTTCGCGGTTTTGTTCTCACTGATTCTGGCCTTCCTGATTACGCGCAGTATCACCAAGCCAATTGGCGAAGTGGTCGATGCCGCCAAAAAAATGGCGCTTGGCGATTTCAATTTCAAGCTGGAAAGCACCGCCAAGGACGAAGTCGGTGAGGTGGTTCGTGCTGTCGCCGCAGTGCAGGGGGCGGTTCAGGCCATGACGAACGACGCCAACCTGCTTAGTCAGGCGGCTGTTGAGGGCAAACTTTCTACCCGTGCTGATGCCAGCAAGCATCAAGGCGATTTCCAGAAGATTGTCGCTGGCGTCAATAACACGCTCGATGCCGTCATCGGGCCGCTGAATGTCGCTGCCAATTACGTGGATCGCATTTCCAAAGGAGATATTCCAGACCGCATCACCGATTCCTATAACGGTGATTTCAACCTGCTGAAAAACAATCTCAACACCTGTATCGACGCAGTTCACAAGCTGGTCGCCGATGCCAACCTGCTAGCCGCCGCCGCCGTGGCCGGCAAGCTGGAAACCCGCGCCGATGCGACGCAGCATCAAGGCGATTTCCGCAAGATCGTGCAAGGCGTCAATGACACACTGGATGCCGTAGTG
>JAUYQT010000142.1 GCA_030697085.1 Azonexus sp.
GCCGGGACGATCCGCTGCATCTGGTCGAAGCCGGCGGTGCCCAAGGCGGCGGCCTGACCGCACCGATGCCTGGCAAGGTCGTCGCCCTGCTCGCCCAACCCGGCCAAAAGGTGGAAAAAGGCGCGCCGCTGCTCATTCTCGAGGCAATGAAAATGGAGCATACGATCACTGCGCCTGGTGCCGGTGTCGTCAAGGCGTTCTGCTACGCCGCCGGCGAACAGGTCAGCGATGGCGCGGCGCTGGTGGAGTTCGAGTCGACCTGAAAGACCTTTGCTCACTGACAGTCGTGGTGTTACCCTGGTAACACCACGACTTGCGGAAACATCCTATGGCTACCACCTCGCTAAAAATCCCAGATGAACTGAAGCAACGCGCGATCAATTCGGCGCAACAACAGGGGATGTCACCGCATGCCTTTATGCTTGAAGCCATCGAACAGACAGTACTGGCCGCGGAGCAACGCGCCACTTTCATCGCGGAGGCCTTGGCGGCAGAACGGGATATGCTCGAAAGCGGCCTCGGCTATGCGGCCGAAGACGTCCATCGTTACATTAAGGCACGCCTGGCCGGAGAAAATCCGGAACGACCCGAGGCGACAGCTTGGCAACGCTGACCTATTCTCGCAAGGCCTTGTCGGACATTGAGAAACTCACTCAATTTCTAGCCGAACAAAGTTCTGCTGCGGCCAGTGAAACCTTCAGTCTGCTAAGCGAAGCCATCGCCATTCTTGCCGAACATCCGCTCATCGGTCGCCCAATCGAGCAAGGCTTGCGCGAACTGGTGATTTCGCGCGGCCGAACAGGTTACGTCGCACTCTACCGTTTTCGTGAAGTGGATGATGCGGTGCTTATCCTTGCAATCCGCCACCAGCGCGAAGCCGGATTTTGGCAACGCCATGAACGCTGACATTACATGACCAAAATCTCGGCTTTTTCCAGGCCGACAGCCGGCGCTTACCTTGAACCGGCGATCGATCAACCTCTTTCCCGGCACACACTCACCATGCCCCTCCCCAGCCAAGTAAAAATCGTTGAAGTCGGCCCGCGTGACGGCTTGCAGAATGAAAAACAGATCGTCCCGACGACGCTCAAGATCGAGTTGATCAACCGCCTGGCCGAAGCGGGCGTGCGCGTCATTGAGGCCACTTCGTTCGTCTCGCCGAAATGGGTGCCGCAGATGGGCGACAACAGCGCAGTGATGCAGGGCATTGAAAGACACGCGGCTACGGTCTACCCGGTTTTAACGCCTAATTTGCACGGTTTCGACCTGGCGATTCAGGCCGGCGCCACTGAAGTGGCCATTTTCGCCGCCGCCTCCGAGTCGTTCTCACGCAAAAATATCAATTGCTCGATTGCCGAGAGCTTGAAACGGTTTGAACCCATTCTTTCGGTCGCCTCCTCGCTCGAAATCAAGGTACGCGGCTATGTTTCCTGTGTCGTCGGCTGCCCGTACGAGGGTGCGGTCGATGCGAAAAAAGCGGCGGAAGTGGCCAAAACGCTGATCGCCATGGGCTGCTACGAAGTCTCGCTCGGCGACACCATCGGCGTCGGCAATCCGGCGTCCATCCAGCGCCTGATCGAAGCCTGCAGCCGCGACATTCCCATCGCAAAACTGGCCGGCCATTATCACGACACCTACGGCATGGCGATTGCCAACATCTATGCCTCCCTGCAAATGGGCATGCACATTTTTGACAGCTCGATCGCCGGGCTGGGCGGTTGTCCCTATGCCCAGGGCGCCTCCGGCAACGTCGCAACTGAGGATGTGATTTATTTAATGCGGGGCCTGGGCATTGAAACCGGGATCGATCTGGCTAAACTGGCGGCTATCGGCGACTGGATTTCCACCGCCCTCACCCGCCCGAATGGCGCCAAAGCCGGCCGGGCACTCTGTGCCAAAGCCCCTGCGTGAGTCTATTTTCTACCGTTGTTGATTTTCTGAAACCCAACGCCCCGATCGATCCGGCGCTCGGCAAGGCGCTGGACAAGGTGGGCGAACTGGTCGACCCGCTACTCAAAATGGCCCCCGGTTTTGAGCGACAACTAGCCTTTCCGCTACAGCACGCGCTGGGCTATTGCGCTGGTCTGGTCGCCTCGCTACCCGGGCCGATCGAGATCAATCGCCAGGCTTTCGCCAATGACCCGCTGGTGCATGCGCTGTTTGCCACGGCTGATGACATTGATCAGATGCTCGGCCGCAGTCAGGCAGTGCGAGATTTTCTTGCCGAGCCGGAAAGCTGGGAAAGCGATCACTTCTACGCGCTGTTTGCCGCCCGCCGCCAACACAAGAAACAACTGGGCATCGAGCGCCAGGGCGAGGTCATCCAGAACGACGTACCGCAACTGGTGCTCTATTTTGCCGATCACATGCTGGTCGAACCCTGCTGCCAGCTTGAACTAAGCCATGAAAAACTGCGCGCCAAGGCGCTCGAAAGCCTGCTCCGCACCTTTCACGACCATGTCGAAGCGCTGCGCCTGGAGCGCCAGGGCCTGCGCGCCGATGTCTCGGTGCAACGCGCCCACCTTGCGGTGCTGCGTGGCACGACACCCGGCCCGGAATATATCGTCGGCAGCCGTCATCTGGCCGATCTCGACGCCCGTCTGCACCAAAGCGGTGAATCCCTGATGCCGGCGCAATTACTCGCCGCATTGGCCGAATTTCTCGCCGCCCCCGAACCGGCGCTACACCTCTCGCCCGTCAGCATTACGGTGGATAGACTGGGTATTATTCGCGAACAAACCAGTGACGATCTCGATCTGCACACCCTCAACTTCCCGGAACTAACAGCCCGCGACCGGCGTCATTACCTCGCCATGTTTGCCCGCATTCGCCGTGACGAAGCACGCGAAGCCGTTGAAATGGTCCTTGATCAACAACGCCGATTCATGCTCCTTTAAGCCCGCCCAATGATCCCTTCTCCCTGCATCAACATCTGCCAGATGAATGCGCCAGGCGGCCTATGTAGCGGCTGCTTGCGCAGCCTTGACGAAATCGCTGTCTGGTCAACAACCAACGACGCCACTCGCGCCCGGATTCTCGCAGCAGTCAGCCAACGCCGCCTGGCCCTGGCTGACGCGCCGTTACCGACCAAGGCGCAAGGCTAAAGCACATGGAAAATCAGGACGAAGAACAATATCTCTGTGTCGGCATCTGCATGGCTGACCCCGATTCCGGCTATTGCCTGGGCTGTGGCCGGCCACCGCTCGGCGCGCCGGCAATGGTGGCGGAAGCCGTAACGCAAACTTTCCAGCCGGACAACGTCAGCACCGAGTCGGATCGTCCGGAATGAGCCAGCCCCTCCCACCCAGCATCCACGTTCTTGAACGCGGCTGGCTGTCGGCCAACAACATCCTCTTTTTTGAAGGTGAAAACGCAACGCTGGTCGATAGCGGCTACGTCACGCACGCCGCCCAAACGGTCGAACTGGTCGGCCATGCGCTCGACGGCCGGCGCTTGCGGCGCCTGATCAACACCCACTCCCATTCCGACCACATTGGCGGCAACGCGGCTCTGCAGGCGGCCTACGGCTGCGCAATCATTGTTCCCGCCGGCCTGCACGCAGCGATTGCCGACTGGGACGAAAATGCCCTGCTCCTTTCGCCACTCGGCCAGCAATCAGCGCGCTTCCAGCACGACAGCCTGATTAGCGCCAACAATGAAATTGAAATGGGTGGCCTTAACTGGCAAACACTGGCTGTACCCGGTCACGACATGGAAGCGCTGGCTTACTACAACCCGGAAAAACGCCTGCTGATTTCCGGTGACGCGCTGTGGGAAAACGGTTTCGGCGTCATCTTCCCGGAATTGCTCGGCGAGGCAGACGGTTTGAGCAGCACGCGGGCAACGCTGGAGATGCTGGCCAAACTGCCAATCGACCTGGTCATTCCCGGCCACGGCAAACCGTTTACGGCGGTCGACCTGGCTTTTGAACGGGCTTTTCGCCGGCTCGACATGTTCACCGCCGACATTGAAAAACTTGCCTGGCACGCCATCAAGGTGATTGTTTCATTCGCCATGATGGAAAAACGCCGTCTGCCACAGGCAGATTTTGCGACGTTTATCCTCAACCTGCCCTTCGCCGCCGACGTCAATACACGCTACCTCAACCTGCCCGGTGATCAGCTCACCAGTCGCATTGAGCGCGAGCTCTTGCTGGTCAACGCGCTACGCCGCGAAGAGGGCTGGCTGCTGGCGGGCTAAGCGGCAGATTGCGGCAACCAGCGTTGTAATAAGCGCACCCAATAGCTGACGCCGAGGCGCAACAATTCATCATTGAAATCGTAATGCGGATTGTGCAGCGTACAGCCGCCCGTCCCCGGCCCATTGCCCAGCCAGACGTAGCAACCGGGTTTTTCCTGCAACATGTAGGAAAAGTCTTCGGCGCCCATTGATGGCAGCGTGTCAGTCAGCACTCGCTCACGGCCAAACACTTCAGCGGCCACATCGCGACAGAAATTCGCCTCGGAAACGCTGTTGACCGTCGGCGGGTAGCGATGATCGAAACGAACGTTGATTTGCGCTCCGTTCGCTGCCGCAATGCCGCTGCACAAACGTTCGATCGCGCGCTCGACATTTTCCTGCACCTCAGGCTTGAAGCTGCGGATCGTGCCGCGCAAGACCACTTCTTCCGGGATGATGTTCCAGGCTTCACCGGCATGAAACTGCGTCACGCTGACCACCGCCGACTCGCAGGGATGCAAGGTGCGGCTGACCACCGTTTGTAAAGCCTGCACCAGTTGCGCCCCGGCGACGATGGAGTCAACGCCTTGATGCGGCATCGCAGCGTGGCAACCGTGGCCGCGAATAATGATTTCAAAGGCACAGGTACCGGCCATCACCGGCCCGGGCATGACCGCCATTTCACCGACCGGAATGCCCGGCCAGTTGTGCAGGCCAAAGACCGCCTCAACCGGAAACTGCTCGAACAAGCCCTCTTCGATCATCACCGCGGCACCGCCTTCCGACTCCTCAGCCGGCTGGAAAATGAACACGGCAATACCATCAAAATCAGGATGGCTGGCACAATAACGCGCTGCACCGAGCAGCATCGCCGTATGGCCGTCGTGACCGCAAGCGTGCATCTTGCCGGCATGGCGCGAGTGATGCGGAAACTCATTCATCTCGGCCAGCGGCAACGCATCCATATCAGCCCGCAGGCCAATCATCCGCGACGAAGTGCCGGCCCGTAACACACCGACCACGCCGGTTTTGGCAATGCCGCGATGCACCTCCAGGCCGTAACGTACCAGTTCGCGGGCAACCAGATCAGCGGTGCGGTCTTCGCTGAAAGCCAATTCCGGATGCGCATGGATATCCCGTCGCTGCGCGGTCAACTCGGCGAGAAAGGGTAAATCGAGGGGTGGAAGGGTTGAGGGCATGGCGGTCTCCTTATTTATTCTAGAATTATGCCGCGCCTTGCCGGGAGGCGCTGCCTTCATTATGCTGTGTCTCATGGAACTCATTCTCATTAGCGGCCTTTCCGGCTCAGGTAAATCTGTCGCCCTGCACTTACTTGAAGATGCTGGCTATTACTGCGTGGACAACCTGCCCATCGCCATGCTGACGGTGCTTGTTCGGATGCTCAAAGGAGAGGAGATCAACAAGGTCGCGATCGCCGTCGATGCCCGCTCCGGTGGCGGCATCGAATTACTGCCAGGCAAACTGCGCCTGCTGAGCAACGACGGCGTCCGTCCAACCTTCCTCTTTTTACACTCGAACGACGAAACGCTGCTCAAGCGCTATTCGGAATCGCGCCGCCGCCATCCGATGTCCAGCCATGGTCAATCGCTCGATGAAGCCATCCGCAGCGAACGCCAAATGCTTGAGCCGATCTCCTGCCTCGGCCATCGCATCGACACCAGCGGCCTGAAGGCCAACGCCCTGCGTGAGTGGGTACGCCAATTCATCGAAGCCGAACCCGGCCAGGGGCTGACGCTGATGTTTGAATCCTTCGGTTTCAAGCACGGCCTGCCGCTCGATGCCGATCTGGTTTTCGACGTGCGTTGCCTGCCCAATCCGCATTACGATGCAGCCCTGCGCCCGCTCACCGGCAAGGATAAGGCGGTGGTCGACTTCCTCGAAGCCGAAACCGAGGTCTGCCGCATGCGCGACGACATTGCCCGCTTTGTCGCGACCTGGCTACCCAGTTACATCCGCGATAACCGCAATTATCTGACCGTCGCCATTGGCTGCACCGGCGGCCAGCATCGTTCCGTCTACATCGCCGAATGGCTGGCCACGGAGTTTGCCCAGCAGGCCCGCGTGCTGGTTCGCCATCGCACCCTCGCGGGCGGCTGATGCACTGGCTGGCGCTGATCCGGCCGGGCGACTGGCTGGTCATGCTGGCCAGCGCGGTGCTGGTCGGCGTCAGCATCCCGACTTTCTGGCAAGGCGGCATGGCTGACCGGGCGATCATTCGCCAGGAAGACAAAATATTTGCCGAAGTTGATTTACGCAGCAAACGTCAGTTTGAGGTCAGCGGCCCGCTGGGCAACACATTGGTCGCCATCGAACCCGGCCGCGCCCGCGTCATCAGCGACCCCGGACCACGTCAATATTGCGTTCGCCAGGGTTGGCTGATGCGCCCCGGCGAAATCGCCATCTGCGCGCCGAATCGGGTCAGCCTGCAAATCGCCGGACGCACCAAGGTTTATGACTCAATCAGTTATTGAACTCAGCGTCACCGCTGAAGACCGCCGGGTCGCCTGGCTGGCTAGCGTGGCGGTCGGCCTGTCGCTGGTTGATGCGGCGATTCCCTCACCGTTACCGGGCATCAAACCGGGGCTGGCCAATATCGTCACCCTGGTTGTCCTCGCCCGTTACGGTTGGGCAACGGCGGTTTGGGTCAGCGGCTTGCGTATTCTCGCCGGCAGTCTGCTCCTGGGCTTTTTTCTCGCCCCCGGCTTTTTTCTATCACTGGCGGGCAGCACCCTCAGCCTGCTCACCCTCGGCCTCGCCCGCCATCTGCCAGCCCGCTGGTTCGGCCCGGTCAGCCTGAGCATTCTCGCCGCCTTCGCCCATATTGGCGGCCAACTCCTGCTCGCCCGTGTCTGGCTGATTCCACATGATGGTGTCTTTTTACTGACGCCGATTTTCGCCGCCGCGGCGCTGGTCTTCGGCACCATCAACGGCTTGATCGCGGCTAAACTGCTGGCTCAACCAGCGCCCTCGGAAACGCCCAATGTCTAAAACCATCTGCCTTGCGCTCACCGGTGCCTCCGGCATGCCTTACGGCCTGCGCCTGCTGGAATGCCTGCTCAATGCCGGCTGCAAGGTGCAGTTGCTTTACTCCCAGGCGTCCCAAATTGTGGCCAAACAGGAAATGGATTTTGAACTACCTTCCCGCCCGGCCGAAGCCAAAGCGGCGCTCCTTCAACGCTTTCCTGCGGTCAACCCGGAAAAACTCGCTGTTTTTGGCCGCGAAGAATGGTTCGCGCCGGTTGCCTCCGGTTCCAATCCGCCCGACGCCATGATTATTTGCCCCTGCTCAATGGGCACGCTGGCCGCCATCGCCCAAGGTCTGGCCGACAAACTGATCGAACGCGCCGCCGATGTCGTCCTCAAGGAAGGGCGAAAACTGATACTGGTTCCACGGGAAACACCGTTTTCGACGATCCATCTTGAAAACATGCTGCGCCTGTCGCGGGCCGGCGCCATCATCCTGCCGCCCAGCCCCGGCTTCTATCACCATCCGCAAAGCGTGCAGGACATTGTCGATTTTGTCGTCGCCCGCATTCTCGACCAAATCGGCGTTCCTCACAGCCTAATGCGGCGCTGGGGCGAATGATGGCCTGGTTCGATTTTGCCCGCTCACCCAGCGGCGCCTCGGTAGATACCCTGCAGATTCCGCTCTTCCCACTCAATGCCGTGCTCTTTCCGGGCGGTGTTCTACCCCTGAAAATTTTCGAGCAACGTTATCTCGACATGGCCGCCGGCTGCATGCGGGAAAACACGCCTTTTGGCGTCTGCCTGATTGCCAGCGGCGGTGAAACCGGCCGCGCTGCCGAACCGCACATGGTCGGTACCCTGGCAACGATCGGCAATTGGGAAATGGAGCAACTCGGCATCCTGATGGTCACCGCCCAGGGCGGGCGACGCTTTCGCATCATCGAATCCCGCACCGGGCCAGACAACCTGCTGGTTGCCGCGGTAGAAATGCTGGCGGATGTTCTCCCCGCAGCACTACCACCCGAACGGCAACGCCTGCTGCCGCTACTGCGCCGTGTCGTAAAAGATCTGGGCAGCGAACGAATTCCCGAGCCGCATCGCTACGACGATGCCGAGTGGGTCGGCTACCGGATTACCGAGGTTTTACCCATCCAGAATCTGGCCAAACAGAAATTGCTCGAACTGGAAGACCCACTGGCACGACTGGAGATTCTGGAAAAATTTCTCGATCAACGCCACTTGCTGGGCTGAGAGATACGAAACCCTGATTTTTGTTCAGGGCGCCAGGATGGAGCGGGTGAAGGGAATCGAACCCTCACTATCTGCTTGGGAAGCAGAAGTTCTGCCATTGAACTACACCCGCTCAGGGCTTGAGGTCTGCATTCTAAGCGGAGAATGCCTCCAGATTCAATCTTCCTGAACGTCGGCCAGATTCCGATAGCGGCCGGCGTGAAAAAGAAGGGGTGCAAGGGCTGGGGTTTCAGCGAAACGCTCGATATGACCAATAAAAATAGTATGGTCGCCAGCGGCATACGCTGTGGTGTTGGCAACTTCAAAAGTCGCGCAGCAATCACTAAAAACAGGTGCGCCCCCCTGCCCTGGCTGCCACGGCAGACCGACAAAACGATCGACCGGCCAAGTGGCGAAGCGATTGGAAATATCCTGCTGATCGACGGACAAAATATTAATCGCGTGATGGCTGGCCCGACGAAAAGCTTCAAGGTTGTGCGAGGAATTATCCAGGCACCACAGCACAAGCGCCGGCGCCAGGGAAACAGCCGAGAAAGAATTGACAGTCAGCCCGATCGGATGCCCATCCGGATCAATAGCCGTGACGACGGCGATGCCGGTGGCAAAGCGTCCAAGGGCGTTACGCAGGTCGCGGCTATCAGTTTGGGCTTGAGTCATCGAGGGTTGATCTATGTCAAAAGGCCGTATTATCGGCGCTCCCACAGCTGACGTCGAGGCAGATTTGGCCATTACCCCCCTCTTTAGCGAACGCCTGATTGCCTGGCAGAAAGTTTCCGGGCGCCACGAGCTACCCTGGCAAAAGACGCGCGATCCTTACCGCGTCTGGCTTTCGGAGATCATGCTGCAACAAACCCAGGTTGCCACGGTGATCCCGTATTACCAGCGTTTTCTCGATCGCTTTCCTGACGTAACAACGCTGGCGGCAGCGCCCATTGAGGCAGTAATTGAGCATTGGGCCGGTCTGGGTTATTACGCCCGGGCGCGCAATCTGCACCGTTGCGCTCAGCAAATTGCGACGGTCCACGCGGGGAAATTCCCGAATTCGACGGAGCAGTTAGTCGAACTGGCCGGGATTGGCCGCTCCACTGCCGCCGCGATTGCCGCCTTTGCCTTTGGCCAACGGGCGGCGATTCTCGACGGCAATGTCAAACGCGTGCTCTGCCGACAATATGGCGTTGAGGGATTTCCGGGCATTTCGGCCGTTGACCGCAGCCTTTGGCAGCTCGCTGAAAACCTGCTCCCGGCCGGCGATATCGAAGCCTACACCCAAGGCCTGATGGATCTCGGCGCCACACTGTGCACGCGGAGTCGGCCGCGCTGCGATGCCTGCCCGGTAAGCGCCGACTGCGTTGCTTTTCGTGAGCAGCGGCAAGCCGAATTACCGGCGAGCCGGCCTCGGCCTGCGGTGCCGGAACGCTCGGCGACGTTCGTCCTGATTTTGCATGGCCGCCGATTATTGCTTGAACGTCGCCCACCCAGCGGCATTTGGGGTGGCTTGCTGGTGCCGCCGGAAGGCGAACCGAAGCAAGTATTGGCCAATCTCGGCTTATACATAGCAAGCGAACGCTCACTACCGCTGCTAAAACATACGTTCACGCACTTTCGTCTTACCCTGCAGCCCGTCTTGTGTGAGGTAACGACGAGCGAAGCCGTTGCCGAAGCAGGCTGGATCTGGCTTGATCAGGACGATGCGTCGGAAGCAGTCGTGCCAAAACCAATCCGAAAACTAATAAAGAAGGATGCCAGCGCAATGGGATAATTCCCCAGCGCTCAAACGTTTCAGCACGGACGATCTGGCCG
>JAUYQT010000149.1 GCA_030697085.1 Azonexus sp.
GCAGGAGGTCAATCAGCGGCTGGCCGATTGTGGCTTCAAGCTCTGCCCTGGACAGATCATGGCGGGCAACCCGGCCTGGTGTCTGTCATTTGAAGAATGGCGCGAACAGTTTATTGACTGGGTGCGGCGTCCGGAGCCAACGGCCTTGCTCAATGCCAGCATATTTTTCGATCTGCAACCCTTGTTCGGCGAACTGGAACTGGGTGAAAAGCTACGCACCCTGCTACTCGGCTTGACGAGCGATACGCCATCATTTTTGCATCTCATGGCGGCTAATGCGCTGCAAGCTGAGGTGCCGCTGAATTTTCGTGGCGAGGTTGCCGCGGAGGAGGGGGGCTTACTTGATCTAAAAAAATACGGTAGCCGGATATTCGTCGATGCGGCCCGAATTTTTGCACTGGCTAGCGGCGGTCGTTCGGTAAATACTGCGGAGCGCCTGCAAGACGCGGCCAAGGCGGTGGGTTTGACCCTGGCAGAAACTGCTGCGGTCGACGCCGCTTTTTCGCATATTTTGCGCTTGCGCCTGGATCAACAGCTGGCGGATCTGGCGGCAAATGCCAGTGAAAGATATAGTCTCGATCTTTCGCACTTGCATGGCATAGATAAAGCCATCTTGCGCGAGTCGCTGAAACAGGCGCGTCGACTTCAGTTAAGACTCAAACTGAATTACGCCCTTTAATGGATCGAGGTTGTTGTGAAGAAGCCAGAACAAGCGCCGCAAGTGGCATTGGAAAATAATATGGTTGATCTGGAAATGTCACTACGGGACGATGGTCGCCGCCGTATTGCCGGCAATACGCTGGCTTTCCTGAAAAAACATGCGCCTTTCGACAAAATGAAGGCAGAGGCGCTGCAGCTATTTGCCGAGAAAGCGCAGATTACGTTTTACCCGGCCGGTAGCCTGATCATCGGTCCCGATGCCGGCAATGTGCGTTATTTTTACCTGATCGAATCCGGCAAAGTGCAGGCCCGGCAGGCGGGCGAGGTGACGGTCACTGAATACTCGATTATCAGCCTCGGTGCCGGCGAGAGCTTCCCGATTGGTGCAGTTA
>JAUYQT010000194.1 GCA_030697085.1 Azonexus sp.
ACCTCGCCCACCAATATCGGGCTCTCGCTGCTGGCCAATTTTGCCGCCTATGATTTTGGCTATATTCAGGCCGGAAAGCTGGTTGACCGCAGCACGCATACGCTGGCGACGATGGCACAACTTGAGCGCTACAACGGCCATTTCTACAACTGGTACGACACGCAAACCTTGCAGCCGCTGCTGCCCAAGTACATCTCGTCGGTCGATAGCGGCAATCTGGCCGGCCACCTGCTGACTTTGCGGGCCGGTTTGCTGGCGCTGCTTGACGACTCGATTTTGCCGCCACAAATATTCAGCGGCCTGAGCGATACCTTTGAAATTCTTGCCGACTCGGTCGATGGCGTTGCTGCGGGCCCGATGGCCGAGTTTCGCCAGGAACTGGCGGCGGCCAGCGCGAGCATGCCGAGAAGTCTGCTGGCGGATCGATTGAGCCTGGTCAATCTGGCCACACTTGCCGGCCGACTGGTCACTCAGCTCGCCGCTGGCTTCAAAACCAAGGCGGATAACGTACCGGAAAGCGAAGCCATCGAGTGGGCGCAGGCCCTGAACAAACAATGCCACGCGGCCCTAGACGAGGTTCAGCTGCTGGCTCCCTGGCTAGCGCTGTCGGTGCCGCCGACCGGGCTGGAAGCTTGTCTGGCCAGCCTCGTCAAACTGGTTGGCACATTTTCGCTGCGCCGCCTGGCTAGTCTCGACCTTGATTTCTGCCCGGATATCGAATCCCGGCTCGAAACGAACCCAACGCCAGCGCAGCGCGACTGGCTGGTCGACTTGCATCGCCAGATCACGGAAGCAAGTGCCAATGCGAGAAGCCGGATGCTCGCCATCGAGTCGCTGGCGCGGCACGCCGGCGAATTCGCCGAGATGGAATATGACTTCCTCTACGACAAGTCACGGCATCTGCTGAGCATCGGCTATAACGTCCTTGAGTGCCGGCTCGATACCAGTTACTACGACCTGCTGGCCTCGGAAGCGCGCCTGTGCAACTTTGTCGCCATTGCTCAGGGAAAATTGCCACAGGAAAGCTGGTTCGCCCTCGGCCGCCTGCTCACCGCCACCGGCGGCGAACCGGTCCTTCTTTCGTGGAGCGGCACGATGTTCGAGTATCTGATGCCGATGCTGGTCATGCCGAGCTACGACAACACGCTGCTCGACCAGACCTGCAAGGCAGCGGTCGCGCGCCAGATCGAATATGGCGGCCAGCGCGGCGTGCCCTGGGGAATCTCGGAATCCGGCTACAACACGGTCGACCTGCATCTCAATTACCAGTATCGCCCCTTCGGCGTACCGGGCCTGGGCCTCAAGCGTGGGCTGGCCGACGATCTGGTGGTGGCGCCCTACGCCTCGGTGCTGGCGCTGATGGTGGCGCCAGAGGCGGCCTGCCTGAATTTGCAGCGTCTGGCCGGCGAGGGTTATGTCGGGAAATACGGCTTTTTCGAAGCCATCGACTACACGCCGGCCCGCCAGCGGCGCGGCCAATCGAATGTGCTTATCCGCTCCTTCATGGCTCACCACCAGGGCATGAGCCTGCTGTCACTGGCTTATCTGCTGCTCGATCGGCCGATGCAGCGTCGTTTCGAGGCGGACCGGCTGTTTCAGGCGGTGATGCTGTTGCTGCAGGAACGGGTGCCCAAGGCGACGGCGCTGTTCTCGCAAACGGCGCAACTTTCCGAAGTGCGCGCCATGCAGGTCGAGGAGGAAAAACGGATTCGGGTATTCACGACGCCGGACACGCCGATACCCGAAGTGCAGTTGCTGTCGAACGGCCGCTATCACGTCATGCTGAGCAATGCCGGCGGCGGTTACAGCCGTTGGAAGGATCTCGCCGTGACGCGCTGGCGTGAAGACAGCACTTGCGACAACTGGGGCACCTTCTGTTATATCCGCGAGATGGCCGGTGGCGCCTTCTGGTCGAATGCGCATCAACCGACCTTGAAGCGGCCGGACAGTTACGAAGCGATTTTCTCCGAAGGCCGCGCCGAGTTTCGTCGGCGTGATGCCGTCGGGGCCGGCGACGAGCAGATCGAAACCTATACCGAGATTGTGGTCTCGCCCGAAGACGATATCGAGCTGCGCCGGGTGCGCCTGACCAATCGTTCGCGTCAGCGCCGGGAGATTGAAGTGACCAGTTACGCCGAGGTGGTGATTGCGCCACCGGCGGCCGACGCGCTGCATCCGGCCTTCAGCAATCTGTTTGTTCAGACCGAAATCCTGCGCGACCGTCGTGCCATTCTGTGCACGCGGCGGCCGCGTTCGTTCGACGAACACTCGCCGTGGATGTTGCATCTGATGGTGGTGCATGGCGCCGAAGCCGGCGAAGTGTCTTATGAGACGGATCGTTCGCGCTTCATCGGCCGGACACGAACCGCCGCCGCACCGCAGGCGATGATCGACGCCACCCTGTCGGGCAGCGAGGGCTCGGTACTCGACCCGATTGTCGCCATTCGCTATCGCATCATGCTTGAGCCGCAACAGGTGGTGACCATCGATATGGTCTCAGGCGTGGCGGCTACTCGTGATATTGCCGTTTGCCTGGTGGATAAATATCAGGATCGGCATTTGGCCGACCGGGTTTTCGACCTTGCCTGGACGCACAGCCAAGTGGTGCTGCGCCAACTCAATGCCAGCGAAGCTGAAACCCAACTGCATGCCCGCCTGGCTAGTTCGGTGATCTATGCCAATGCGGCCCGGCGTGCCGAGGCCAGCGTGCTGATCCAGAATCGTCGAGGCCAGTCCGGGCTTTGGGGTTACGCCATCTCCGGCGACCTGCCGATTGTGCTGCTGCAAATTGCCGACGCGGCCCATATCGAACTCGTCCATCAGCTGGTTCAGGCGCACGCCTACTGGCGGATGAAGGGGCTGGCGGTCGATCTGGTGATCTGGAACGAAGAGCATTCGGGTTATCGCCAACGCTTGCAGGAACAGATCATGGGGCTGATCGCCTCGGGCATTGAAGCAAGTGTGATCGATCGGCCGGGCGGCATTTTTGTCCGGCCCGCCGAGCAAATTTCCAGCGAGGACCGCATTTTGCTGCAGGCGGTGGCCCGTGCCATCATCACCGACAGCCGCGGTACGCTGGCCGAACAGCTCGACCGTCGTGCCTTTGTCGAGCCGCGTCTGCCGCAGCTCACGGCGACGCGCCAGCACCGTCCCGAACCGCCGCCGACCTTCGCCGCACCCGGCCGCGAGCTGATCCTCTTCAACGGGCTGGGCGGCTTTACCACCGACGGTCACGAATACGTCATTGCCCTGGCGCCCGGTCAGACGACACCGGCGCCGTGGTCGAACGTACTGGCCAATCCGCATTTCGGTACGATGATTTCGGAAAGCGGCGTGGCTTATACCTGGAGCGAAAACGCCCACGAATTCCGCCTGACGCCCTGGCATAACGACCCGGTCAGCGATGCGAGCGGCGAAGCCCTTTACCTGCGTGATGAAGAAACCGGCCATTTCTGGTCGCCATCGCCGTTACCAGCGCGTGCCGCGATGTCTTACGTGACCCGGCATGGCTTCGGCTACAGCGTTTTCGAGACGGAAGTCGGCGGCATTCGTTCGGAACTCTGGGTTTATGTCGCGATGGATGCCGCCGTGAAATTCTCGGTATTGAAAATACGCAATAATTCAGGTCGACCGCGGCAACTCTCCGCTACCGGCTATGTTGAATGGGTGCTGGGCGATCTGGCGGCGAAATCGGCAATGCATGTGGTCACCGAAATCGCCCCCGAGAGCGGGGCGCTCTACGCGCGGAATCCGTTCAATGCGGAGTTTGCCGAGCGCGTCGCTTTCTTCGATGTCGATACGCCGACGCGCAACCTGAGCGGCGACCGCACCGAATTCATCGGCCGCAACCGCAGTCTGAAAAATCCCGCCGCCATGCATCGGTCCAGGCTTTCCGGCAAGGTCGGGGCCGGTTTTGATCCCTGCGCGGCGATTCAGGTGAATTTTGAACTGGCGGATGGCCAGGAGCGCGACATCGTTTTTCGGCTGGGCGTCGGGCGCAACGTCGAAGATGCCGGCCAATTGGTCAAACGCTTTCGCGGTGTTCTGGCCGCACGCAGTGCGCTGGAGGCGGTGTGGGCCTACTGGAACCAGACGCTCGGCGCGGTGCAGGTGGAAACGCCTGACCCGGCGCTCAATGTGCTGGCCAATGGCTGGTTGGTGTATCAAACCCAGGCCTGTCGCCTGTGGGCTCGCAGTGGCTATTATCAGTCGGGTGGCGCCTTCGGCTTCCGCGACCAGTTGCAGGATGTGATGGCGCTGGTCCATGCCCAACCTGGGCTGGTGCGCGAACACCTGCTGCTCGCCGCCAGCCGGCAGTTTCTTGAAGGCGATGTGCAGCACTGGTGGCATCCGCCTACCGGCCGGGGTGTACGCACGATCTGTTCGGACGATTATCTCTGGTTGCCCCTGGCGGTTTGCCGCTATGTGACGATGACCGGTGATAGCGGCGTGCTCGATGAGTCCGTGGCTTTCCTCGATGGCCGCCTGGTCAGCCCTGGCGACGAGTCCTACTACGATCTGCCCTGCCGGGCCGTTGAAGTGGCCAGCCTGTACGAGCATTGCGTGCGCGCCATCCGGTATGGCCTGCGCTTCGGTGAACGTGGCTTGCCATTGATGCGCGGCGGCGACTGGAACGATGGTATGAACCGGGTGGGGATCGAGGGCAAAGGCGAGAGTGTCTGGCTCGGCTTCTTCTTCTGCGAAGTATTCCGCCAGTTTGCCGATGTTGCGGCGAAGCATGGCGATCCCGCCTTCGCCGAATTTTGCGCCACGGAAGGCGCCCGCCTGCGCCAGAGCATCGAGCAGCACGCCTGGGATGGCGAGTGGTATCGCCGGGCTTATTTCGACGACGGTACACCGCTGGGTTCGGCCAGCAACGAGGAGTGCCGCATTGACTCAATCTCGCAAAGCTGGTCCGTACTGTCCGGGGTAAGCAACATGGACCGCTCACGCATGGCGATGCGGGCGGTCGACGAATGGCTGGTGCGCCGCGACGATGCGCTGATCCAGCTGCTTGATCCGCCGTTCGATAAATCGAGCGTCGACCCCGGCTATATCCGCGGCTACGTGCCTGGTGTGCGCGAGAATGGCGGCCAGTACACCCATGGCGCGGTGTGGGCGGCGATGGCCTTTGCCGCCTTGGGTGACAGCGAGCGCGCCTGGGAATTGTTGAACATGATCAACCCGGTGAATCACGCCCGATCAGTGGCCGGGGTTGAAGTTTACAAGGCTGAGCCCTATGTCGTTGCCGCTGATCTCTATGCTCGTTCGCCCCATATCGGCCGCGCTGGCTGGAGTTGGTATACCGGCTCGGCCGGCTGGACCTACCGGCTGATTCTGGAATCGCTGCTTGGCCTGCGTCGTGAAGGCGAGCGCCTGCACCTGACACCCTGCCTGCCGGCAGACTGGCCGGGGTTCAAGATTCACTATCGCTATCGTGAGGCGACCTACCATATTGTGGTGACCCAAACGCGCAGCGCTGGCGATCTGCTGGGGGTGACGAGGGTGGTGCTGGATGGCGTCGAGCAGGGCGATAAGGCAATTACCATTTTTGATGATCGACGAGAGCATCTGGTCGAGATCATGGTGACGGTTAAATCTGAAGGCGGTAGTTACCCGATCCCATCTGCATGAATTGTGAGCAATGGAAGCGATTGAGGCGGCCTGGCGTTGGTGCGCCAGTACACGACAAAAGCATTTGTTCCGGGAACCTCGGTTGAAGCCCTTTGCCTCAATCAGCGCCGATCGTCACCTAAATGGCTTTAGAACAGCTCAATGTCACCATCATCGTTGCCCCTTGCCGATTTTCCTGTGCCGTGGGTATGGGAGCGCAGGGCATCGGCCTTGACGTGCGAGCTGACCAGTAGCTGGACCAGACGTTCGCTGCGCTGGCGGAAGCGTTGCAAGCCATCAGTCTGGCCCGGGTCGTTGTGCAGGCTGAGGAAAGCGTGCATGTATTCGCCGACGTTGAGCGTGCGCTGACTGATCCGGCTCATCATCTGGGTGACGATGTCTTCAAACTGCATGGCCATGACGCCTTCCTGGGTCAGGCTGTGCATTTTTTCGGTGACTGCGGTGATGTGGTCGGAGTGCTGGCGGGCGGTTTGGGTCAGGCTCAGTAGTTCATCACCCAGCTCGCTCAGGGTGGCGCGGGATTTATCGGCAATGCTCATGTCGATATTGGTTGCGCCGGCGACCCGAACGCCTACTTCCTGCAAGGATCTGAGAATGTCACCCAGTGCCTGGCGGATATCGACATTGAACTCTCCGGTCCGTGCTGCCAGCTTGCGCACTTCGTCGGCGACCACAGCAAAGCCACGTCCGGCTTCGCCGGCCCGGGCGGCTTCGATGGCAGCGTTCAAGGCCAGCAGATCAGTTTGCTTGGTGATGCCGGAAATGTCATTGAGCGTGTTGGTAATTTGCCCAACCTGGACCTGCATTTGATCAAAGCTGACGGCAACGCCGGCACTCGTCGAGCGCAGTTGGTCCATCTTGCTGACAAATTCGCCGATCAGCGTATTCGTTTCGTCAAAAAAGCGTTGCAGGCCGGCTTGTCCCTGTGCTTGAACATTGTCCGAACCGGTCATTTGCAGCATTTCTTCGATCAGCGAACGGAGAATCTGGCGCTGATCGGACGATTGCGATTCGAGGCCGGTCAAGCTACCCGACAACTTGTTGACCGAGACCCGGATAATTTCCTGGGCTTCCAGCATGTCCTTTTCAAGCGAGGTAAATTGCATTTCGGCATGCGACATGGCTTCGCCGGAGAGAATGTTGTACTCCGACATCACGGTATTCAGTTCGGTGATATAGCCGTTTTGCCGTCTTTTCCAGCGTCGCCGCTGATCAAAGGAAAAGATCGACACCCCACAAAGCGTGATGGCAAGCATTAAAAACCAGTGGGCGGACAGCGGGCCGGTCATCTGGCTCGCTACCCAAAGTACCAGGCAGAGCGCTACCAGCAGCCAGAGAAGAAGGTCATCCAGTCGTTTCATATTTTTATTCCATCCAGTCGACAGGCCGCATTATACGAGGGGCGCAAGTTGTCTCGAATATTACCTTTGTCTTACCCCATCGCCTTCAAATGCTGAATGATATGACCGGCCATCGGCTGGGCATCGCCATAAAGCATCCGGCAATTGTCGGTATAAAACAGCGCATTCTCCACCCCGGAATAGCCGGTGCCCTTGCCGCGCTTGATCACAATGACGTTCTGCGCCATGTCGGCATTGAGGATCGGCATGCCGTAGATCGGGCTCGACTTGTCGGTCCGGGCACTCGGATTCACCACGTCATTGGCACCGATGATCAGCGCCACATCCGCCTGGCCGAATTCGCCATTGATTTCCTCAAGGTCGAAAATCTTGTCGTAAGGCACGCCGGCTTCAGCCAGCAGCACATTCATATGCCCCGGCATCCGCCCGGCTACCGGGTGAATGGCGAACTTCACCTCGACGCCGGCTTCTTCCAGAATCGAGGTCATTTCCCAGACCTTGTGCTGGGCATGTGCCACCGCCATGCCATAACCCGGCACAATGATGACCTTGCTGGCGTAACGCATCATCGCTGCCGCATCAATCGCGCTCAGTTCCTTCATTGTTCCTTCGATCGCTTCGCCCGCACCGCCACCGCCGGTCATCGGGGTAAACAGGATGTTCGAGATCGGCCGGTTCATCGCCTTGGCCATCAACTGGGTGAGCAGCGTGCCGGCCGCGCCGACGACGATACCGGCAATAATCAACGCCGGATTGCCCAGTACATAACCTTCAAAGCCCACGGCCAGGCCGGTAAAGGCGTTGAACAGCGAAATCACCACCGGCATGTCGGCGCCACCAATCGGCAACGTGACGATCAGGCCAAGGATGAGCGCGATGGCGAAGAAGACCAGGATCAGTTCCGGCTGGGCCGGCGCCATGACGATCATTGCGCCACCGAGGCCGATGGCGGTCAGCGCGAGCAGGACGTTGACGACATTCTGCGCCGGCAGCCGGTAAGTCTTCTTGAGCAGCCCTTGCAGCTTGGCGTATGCGACACAGGAACCGGTGAAGGAGACCGATCCGATCAGCGCGCCGAGCACGGCCAGCGTGGTGACCACGGCACTATGCGTATCCGCCTTGGCGAACTCGATAGCAGCAATCGCCGCTGCCGCACCACCACCCATGCCGTTGTAGATGGCGACCATCTGCGGCATGTCGGTCATCTTGACCCGCTTGCCGGAAATCCAGGCGGCAGCACCCCCGATGACCAGCGCCAGCGCCATCAGCGCAATGTTCTTCAAACCGGGAACGAGGAAAGTACCGGCAATGGCAATCAGCATGCCGTAACCGGCCCAGACAATGCCTTTGCGCGCACTGGCCGGCGAACTCATGCCTTTGAGGCCGAAAATGAAGAGCAGGGCGCCGGTAAACCAGGCGCCTTGAACGTAGAGCGGTAGCGTCATTACGCAGCGTCCTTTTTCTTGAACATGGCGAGCATGCGTTCCGTGACGACATAGCCGCCGGCGGCATTGGCCGCGCCGAGGGCGACCGCGAAGAAGCCGATCGCCTGTTGCAACGGCGTGTCCGCTGAACCGAGCATGAGCATGGCGCCAACGACCACGACGCCGTGAATGAAGTTGGAACCGGACATCAGCGGCGTGTGCAGAATGACCGGCACCTTGGCGATGATCTCGTAGCCGGTGAAGGCGGCGAGGACGAAGATATACAAAGCGAGTAGACCGTCCATCAGGCTTCTCCGAAAATTTGCTTGATTTTGCCGTTGACCGTAGCACCGTCCTTGCACAGCAAAGTGCCAGCAATTACTTCGTCGCTCCAGTCGAAAACCAGCTCGCCATCCTTGATCCACGGCGAAATGAAGTTGTAGATATTCTTGGCGTACAACTCGGAAGCGTGCGTCGGCATACGCGACGGCAGATTCAACGGACCGTGGATATTCACGTCATTGGCCACAACGTGCTCGCCGGGCTGGGTCAAGGCGCAGTTACCGCCGGATTCGGCCGCCATATCGACGATGATCGCGCCGTACTTCATCCGGCTGATCATGTCGGTGGTGATGATGATCGGCGCCTTCTTGCCCGGAATGGCGGCAGTGGTGATGACGACATCCGACAAGGCGACGGCCTTGGCCAGTTTCTCGGTCTGCTGGGCTTTCTCTTCGGCAGTCAGGTCGCGGGCGTAACCGCCGGCGCCATCGGCCGAAACGCCGGTATCGACGAACTTGGCACCGAGCGATTCGATTTGCTCACGCGCGGCGGAACGCACGTCATAAGCTTCAACCATCGCGCCCAGACGCTTGCAGGTGGCAATGGCTTGCAGGCCGGCAACCCCGGCACCAATAACCAGCACCCGCGCCGGCCTGATCGTCCCGGCGGCGGTGGTCAGCATCGGGAAGAACTTGGTACAGCGCGCCGCGGCGATCAGGCCGCACTGGTAACCGGCGCAGGAAGCCTGGGAAGAGAGCGCATCCATGCTCTGTGCCCGCGAGATGCGCGGCAGCAGTTCGAGCGAGAAGGCGGTGATTTTCTTGGCGTTCAAGGCGTCGAGACGGGCTTTGTCCTCGAAAGGCTTGAGTAGCCCGATCAGGACTGAACCTTCCGGCAGCGCTGCGATTTCTTCCGGCGACGGCGGCGTGACACGCAAAATCAGTTGGGCCTTGCCATAGGCTTCAGAAATTCCATTGACCATCGTGACGTCGACAAAGTCAGTGTCCAGAAAGTGACTCTCAATGGCGGCGCTCTGCTCCATGCGCAGAGTGACGCCAAGTGCGGCAAATTTTTTGGCCGTCTCGGGAACAAGGGCAACCCGGCTTTCACCGGGGGCGCGTTCCCTCGCGACCGCTATGCATAGCGGCATGCTGAATTCTCCATGGGGTAATGATTTTGTTTTGTTATTGCTGATTTTTGGTCAGTCAGTGTTCGACGGTTTGTTTCTGAAGCGAATTTCCTCTGGGTAGGGGAAAAAGTCTTCTACGTGACCGGCGCGAATTTTCTGCTGTGCATCCTGCCAGAATTTTGCCGACAAGAGGTCACGATGATGCTTGTGAAATATCTTGCGTAGCGTCGGCGAGGCGAGCAGGAAGGTGCTGAACTCTTCCGGAAAGACATCATTTTTCGCGACGGGGTACCAGACTTCACCGGACATTTCAGTTTCAAAGTCTGGTGCCAGCGGGATTTTTCGGAAGCTGCAATCCGTCATGTATTCAATTTCGTCATAGTCGTAAAACACGACGCGCCCGTAACGGGTGACGCCAAAATTTTTCCACAGCATGTCGCCGGGGAAAATGTTGGCTTGCGCCAGCTCGCGAATGGCGCTGCCATATTCCTTGATGGCGTGTTCAAGGCCAGCCAGATTGTTTGAACGTTCCATCCGGTCGAGGTGGATATTCAACGGCTCCATGCGCCGTTCGATATAAATATGCTTGATGACCAGCGTTTCACCATCGATTTCAAAGCATGAGGGCGCAAGCGTTTGTAATTCTTCCATCACCTCCGGGGCAAAGCGTTTGAGGGGAAAAGCGGCGTTGGAAA
>JAUYQT010000260.1 GCA_030697085.1 Azonexus sp.
GGCCTTTTCGATCCGGGCATTGGCCAACTAATCAAGCTTTGGGGCTTTCAGGCGGATGAGTTCAAGGCCGAGCTACCGGCGCCAAGTGAGATCAACGCCTGGCTAGCCAGCCGGCCGTCGATCGCCGATATCAACATCACCGACCACACGATCAGCAGCCGCAACCCCAATATCGCACTCGACTTCGGCGGCTACCTGAAAGGCGTCGCCCTTGACCGTGCTGCCGACATCCTGCGCGACCAAGGCATCAACAATGCGCTGATCAACATCGGCGGCAATGTCATGGCGCTCGGCAGCAAGGAAGGCCGCAAGTGGCGAGTCGGCATCCAGCATCCACGTCAGCCCGGCCCGTTAGCCACCGTCGAACTGGCCGATGGCGAAGCGATCGGCACTTCCGGCGATTATCAGCGTTTCTTTGAAGTCGATGGTCAGCGTTACCCGCACCTGCTTGACCCGCGTACCGGCTACCCGGCTGACCACACGCAGGCCGTCACCGTGCTGATTCCCGCCGGGCCCAAAGCCGGTACGCGCTCCGATGCGGCCTCCAAACCGATCTTCATCGCCGGCCCGACAGGCTGGCGCGAGATAGCGCAAAAAATGGAAATTAGCCTGGTTTTACGGGTTGACCGCAACAATCGAATTTTCGTCACCGAAGCGATGCGCCAGCGACTGGAATTCATCGGTCAGGCGCCCGACGTCACCGTCATTCCCTGATTTTGGCCATTTTCCACGGTCGACCGCGCCTCGCAGGAAATTTCCTTGCGGTGCAGTATTCAGAAAACCCCGTCAGGTCAAGCCATGCCGCTATTGCAACCGCCGTTGGCGCCAGCGCCGCATCGTACGCCAACGCCAGACCAGATCGACGATCCAGTAGGTTAGCAACCCGGCCAGCGTTGCCATGATCGACAAACCAACCAGCAAGGGCTTGCCGAGGGCTTTGATGCGCTGCCATACAGACCTGTCGGACCTGTCTTCAGCCTCACCGGTACTTCCCTCAACGGCACTTGACGGCGGTATTTCAGCCGGCAACGCTGATTCGCCAGTGACCCAATTTCCCAATCGGTAAGCGGCGTAATAAATCGGGCCGTAGGTCACCGGGTTACTGATCAGGGTGCTCGCTGCTGCGGCCGGAAGATTGGCCCGAAGCACGATCGCGGCAGCTGCGCTGAGGGGGATTTGTGCCAATGGAATGAGCAAACCAAAGAACAAACCGAGCGCCACACCCAGGGCAACACCGCGACGCGACCAAGCCCACAACTTGGGGTGACTCAACCAGGGCGCCAGCCAGCGCAACCCCGGGCTGCGCAGTAGTTTCTCACGGCTCGGCAGACGGAGATGGAAACGTGATATCCAGTTCAATTCGGCTCACCCGAATAAATCTTCTGCGAAATACGGTCACGACCACTGTCCTTGACCTCGTACATCAAGGCATCGGCCTTGCCCAGCAATCCATCAAAATCCTGCGGCGCCACCTCATAGCTTGCCACCCCGATGCTGAAAGTCACCGGCCAATGCTGCTGGCGCATTGCTGCCAACAAACGTTGCCGGAGATTTTCGACATAGGAAGCCGCCGCTGTGGCCCCCCATATTTGGCAATAACAGAGCGAACTCATCGCCACCCAAACGACCGGCAATATCAGTGGCCCGCACTTGCTGACGCATCACATCGGCCACACTAGCCAGCAGACGGTCGCCGGTTTCATGCCCGAACTGGTCGTTAGCCTCTTTGAAATGGTCGAGATCAATAAACACTGCGGTCAATGGTGCACCCTGACGTTGCGCCTGAGCCGCAGCGCGACGCCCAAGATCGTAAAATTCGCGACGGTTGGGGAGCGCTGTCAAAGCGTCCTGACGAGCCAGACGGGACTCGCGTTGCAAGACACGGCGCAGGCTACCAACCAGGCTCGCGCCAAAATAAAAAATGGCCAGGCGGACAATGCCGTTGAAGAAGAAGGGGAGCGAATCGCTGATTTCTCCCGCCAGTAGGTAGTCAGCAGCAATCCAGATGCCTACGGCGAGAAATGCCATCGCCTGGCCGGCCCGGGCACCGAGCAGCCAGCTCGCCAACAAAACGGGGAAAATAAAAAACAGGTGAAATTCAAAAGCCAGCCCGGTCAGAATATGCAGGTAGGCCACCAGCAGCACAAACCCCAGCAAAACGCCAAACAGCAAGACCTGGACCCTACGGCCCGCAGGCTGCCAAAGCAGTCGCTCATGCGACCTCATGGCAACACCCCGAGATATTCACGATACGCCACCAACTGCGCCCAGGCGAGCGGACTGACGGCGGTATCGGCAAAGATGCCGGCGGCCAACGTCGCGGCACCGGTCAATAGCGGCGGTAGCAGCAATAGCCACGCGGTTTCTCGCCAACCGCGAGCGGGAATACTCTCATTCGGCCAGGCGAGCGGTACTTTGCGCCCCCAGGCACGCCACAAAATGGGGAGAAAATACGCCGCATTGAGCAAACTTGAGGTCCACAGTACCCAGATCGCCCAATCCATTCCTGCTGCCTGCGCGCCATCCGACAACCAGAGTTTGCTCACCGCACCGGCAGTCAGGGGCGCCCCCATCATGCCAAGGGCGGCAATCGAAAACGCCAGTGTCGTCAGCGGCATACGCCGGCCAGCACCATCCATTTCACTGACCTTGTGAATACCCAGAGTTTCAGCATAGTTGCCGGCGCAGAAAAACAAGGTGATTTTCATGATCCCCTGATGCACCAGATGGATCAGCCCACCGATCGTGCCAATCGGTCCAAACAGCGTGATGCCAAGCACAATGTAGGAAACCTGGCTAATGGTGGAATAGGCCAGCCGCTTTTTCAGATCATCCTGGAACAAGGCGCGCATGGAGCCCCAAATAATGGTGAGGGATGCAACCAGGGCGAGCGGCAGGAGCAAATGCAGCGATTGGGCGAATTCGATACCGTAAATTTCATAGACGATGCGGACAATTCCAAAGGCCCCCGCCTTGACCACCGCCACCGCGTGCAGCAGTGCAGAAACCGGGGCCGGGGCGACCATCGCCCTGGGCAGCCAGCCATGCAACGGGACAAGGGCGGCTTTGACGCCCACCCCGGCAATCAACAGTACAAAGATAATCTGCAATTGGCCGCTGTAAGCCGGCCCGAGCAATGCGGCAATGCCGGCATGGGCAAATTCGGTATGGCCGATCAGGTGATGCAGCCAGACAATGCCGGCCAGTAGCAGGCTACCGCCGACCAGCGTATACGCCAGGTATATCGTGCCGCCGCGCATCGCCTGCTCGGTCCCGCGATGGACGACGAGCGGGAAAGTCGACAACGTCAGCAACTCGTAGAAAATGAAGAAAGTGAATAAATTTCCGGCCATGGCGATCCCCATGGTGGCGGTCACGCAGAGGCTGAAGAAGCCGAAGAAGCGGCTCCGGTGCGGTGCGCCTTCAAGGTAACCAATGGCGTAAAGCGTCGTGACCAGCCAGAGCAGGGCCGATAAGGTCATGAACAGCAGAGCTAGCGCATCAACCTTGAAGGCGAGCTCGAGACCGGGCAGAACAGCAAAACGCACGCCATATTCGTTGCCGGCCGCAACCCCTACGAGCAGCAGGCCGATCAGAATGAGTTTGGTCACGGCGGCAAAAATATTGAGCGTTGTCCGTGTCCCGACCCAGGCTTCGGGCAGCGTGAAAATAATCAGGCCGGGCACCAGGGAGGAAGCCAGAACAGCGAGTGGCAGCAGTTCGTTGAGGGTCATAGCGGCGCGCCGACGGCCAGCAACTGCATTAGTTCAACGCCCCGCAAGCCAGGTAGCACACTGGCTGCGGCGAGGATAAATGCTATCCATTCCAGGGAGCGCGGCACCGGGCAAAAATCGGTGGACGCCGGGGCCAGCAGAAAAGCCTGCCGCAGCACCCGGAAAACATAGACGGCGGCGAGCAGACCCCCGCTCAAAACCACCACCATGATGACCCAGTGGCCTTGCGCCAGGGCGGCTTCGATTAACAGCCACTTGGCGAGAAAACCGGCCGACGGCGGCAAACCCATCAGCGTTATGCCGGCCAGGCCAAAGGCGAACAGGGTCAGCGGCAGGCGTTGGGCGACCCCGGCCAGCGCGTCGACGGTCTCCTGACCGGTCGCCTTGATGACCACGCCGGCGGCAATGAACATCGCCGCCTTGGCCAATCCGTGGGCAAAGGCCTGCATCACGCCGGCTTGCACTGCGCCCGGCCCACTGAGCAGAGGAAAAATGAGGAAAAGATAGCCCAGTTGAGCCACCGTCGAATAGGCAATGAGCATTTTCAGGCGTTTGGCCCGGATAGCCATCAGCGAACCCCAGAAAATTGCCCCGATGCCAAGCCCGGCCGGTAGCCAGGCGAGAACATCGGCCAGCGGCGCAAAGGGCCCAAGCCAAAGGCGCAGGATGAGGTAGAACGAGGCCTTGACGACGAGCGCCGAAAGCAAGGCCGAAACCGGCGCCGGGGCGCCGCCATGAGCCGGTGGCAACCAAAAATGAAAAGGGAACAATGCGCTCTTGAGCAGCAGGCCAAGCAACATCAGGCAGCCGGCGATTTTCACCACATCGGGTGCGTTGGCCGTCAACAAGACGCTCAAGCTGCTGATCGAGACGGTACCGTAAGTGCCATAAATCAATGCCACGCCGAGCAGGTAGGCGCCGGACCCCAGCAAGGTTGCAAACAGATAGCGCAGCGCCGCTGCGACCTGCCCGCTACTGCCGCCGGCGGCAACCAGAGCGACGGCGGCCAGCCCGACCAGTTCGAGGGTGACGTAGATATTGAACAGGTCGGCCGAAAGGAAGAGTGCATTGAGGCCGGCAATCAGATAGCCGGTAAGCGGCCAGAAATATTGTGCGGTGGTCGACTTTGGGCCGAAATAGACCCGGGCATAAAGCGCCAGAGGCAGGGCAACGAGTTGCGTCAAAAGAAGCATTGCAACGGCCAGACCATCGGCCAGCAGATCGATACCAAGCGGCGCCTGCCAGCCGCCAACCGCGTGTGTGCGTGCGCCGCTGGCGAGCAATTCACCCGCCAGTTGCAGGGCCAGCCAGAGTTGTCCGGCCAGCCCGGCAATGGCCAGCCCGGCACCGCGCTGCGGCCCAAGCAGAAAGCTCAGGCTGGCCCAGGCCAGCGGCAACACAATCAGCCAGACGAGCGGGTCAAAAATGGCGTCAGACATCTTTATCTGCCGCGGGCAAGACCATTTGCCCGGTCAATGCCTGTAATCGCCGGAGCAGGGCGAGAGCCAGCGCAGTGGCGGCGACGGCAACGACAATGCCGGTCAGGACCATGGCCTGCGGCAGGGGATCGGCGATATTGTTCCGCTGAGCCAGACCGACGAGAACCAGGAAGGCGCCGCTGCCCATCAGGTTGAAAGCGAGAATGCGCCGCAACAAATGCGCAAGGAGCAAGACCCCGGCAACGCCCATGGCGAACAGGACGACACCAGTCGCGGCAAAGATCAGACCACTGCTCATGCGGGATCACCGTCGGTGGAGAGAAAAAGGAAGAGGCCGGCGAGGATCAGACCGAGTGATACGGTCAACCCGGATTCAATGAGCAAAATCAAGGTTCCGGCAAGCGCGGGTGGATATTGCAACAAACTGCCTTCGCCCAGTAACGCCGCAGCAACGCCGAGAAAAACGAGAAAGCCGCCGACCAGCCCCCAGCGTAGCCACTTCCCGGGCTGCATCCAGCGCGGCAGCAGGCCGACCAGATGCAGTAGCACCGCAGCCGACGCTAGAATTGCCGCAGCCTGGAAGGCGCCCCCGGGCTGATGGGCGCCGGCCCAAAGCAAATAGACGGCGACGATCAGCATCAATGGTGCAGCAATGCGAGCCAGCATTTGCAGTAACGGGTCAACCGGCAACGCGGGCTCAAGCTGTTTTTGCTCGGCAATGGCGAGAATGCCGATGAGCGCCAGGAGCAGTACGGCAATTTCGAGCAGGGTGTCGTAGCCGCGAAAATTGAGTAACACGGCGGTCACCGGGTGATCCGCACCGCTCGACGACAATTGGCTGGCCACCGCCAGGCGAAGATCGATCGGTGCCGGCCCGAGATCGAGCATGGCGGCGATCAAGGCGACGCTGAAAATCAGGCCGCCGAGGATGACCAGCAGCTTTTTCATCGCCCCCCCCTGGGGCGCTGTTGGCGCAAGCTACCCAGCGCGTCGAGCAGCAATGCACCGGTCAGACCGGCGCCGATGGCGGCTTCGGCGAGGCCGATATCCGGCGCCTGCAGTCGCGCCCAGGCCAGCGCCATGAGCAAACCGAAGGCGATGAAGACGACGACGGCGCGATCAAGGATTGGCGTCATCAGCGTACGCCAGGCAGTCCACAACAGGCCTAACGCGAGCAACAGATCGAAGGCGAGATCGAGGCTCATTTTTCCGCCTTGCGCCAGGGGGCAATACCCAGCGCATCGGCCCGCCGGGCAATGGCATAGCTGACGCCGGCACTGGCCACCAGGACGAGCGGCCAGATGAGCAATAATTTCAAGGCCAGCGCCAGGCTCTCGGCTTGCAAGGCCAGACCGAATAAAACGCACCCGAGGCCGAGGTTGTCTGCCTTGGCCAGGGCATGCAGACGACTATAAATATCGGGAAAGCGCAGCAGGCCAATGGTGCCAGCCAGGAAGAAGAAAGCGCCCGCGAGGAGCAGGAAAATACTGGCGAATTCAATCATCGCTCGAACGCCAGGCGCGTTGGGCAAAGGCAATGCCGGTAATTGCAGCCAGCAGGGCAAGGGTCAGCGCAACATCGACGAAAGCCATCCCGGCACCGCTGTAGGCGAGCAACACCAAAATACCCACGCCCGTGCTGCCGAAAAGGAGTGCCATCAACAGCCGGTCACCCGCACTTGGCCCACGCGCCGAAGCGAGCAAGGCAACGAACAGATTAACCAGCAGGAAGAGCGCCAGCGGCAGTTCAAATCCTGTCATGGTGTGATCCCAAACAAGTGGGCGATGCGTTGCTCCAGCGCCCGCACATCGGCGAGCAATGGCCGGCGCTCATCGAGTCCGTGCAGACGCAAGTGGTCATCCTTGAGTTGCATTCCCAGCGTCCCGGGCATTAAGCCAAGCAAATTGATCAACAGCAGGCGCGGCGCTCCCGCCGGCAAACTAACGCTCAGCTCGAGCACGCCGGGCTGTAGCGCCTGCCGCCCACGCAGCGCAACGAACGCCACCTGAAGACCACCGAGTATCGAGTTCCAGATAAAAAACCCGACAAAACCGGGCAACCTGATCAGCCGGATGCCGGGCCTTTTCGGTGGCAGCAACTTGAGGCTAAGCCAAAGCGCCAGCATGACGGCTACCAGTCCAAGCCCCCTGGCATCCGACCTCCCCTCGGTCAGTATCCTCCAGAGCAGCAGTGCCATCCGGCCCCGCCGGAAAATTGCTGAAATCATCGCGTCCGGGTATCCG